>JAFPZP010000025.1 GCA_017417215.1 Candidatus Rifleibacteriota bacterium
AGAATAGAAAACAACTCAATACTTGTAGATAGAGTTCTATTAGGCAAAAGCGACTATATGAGAATCTTACGCCTTAGCTTTGAACAATAATTATAGACTACGTATTTTATTTTTAATATTTCTCTATAACATTAAGTCTTCAGACTCAACTCTATACTGCTTGGCATAGTTCTAAAAAATCCCCTGGCACCGATTGCTACGCAATCAGCCCCCTCAGTCACTTCGTGACAGCTCCCCCACCATTCGTGGGGGAGCTTCTAGCAGCCTTTCCCCTTTTATAAAGGGGATTAGGAATGAATTGCCACGCCACCGCCAAGCTTCGCTTGCAATAAAAAACAATTAGACTTTTATTGTTAAAGCACTATAAATTTCGATAAATCCAAAGTATCACTTTATTTTTCTCGAAAGATACCCAAAATGTATTATTGGACACTTAGGATACAAAATCATAACAAAGAAGATAGAGAATTATTAGAAAAAAAAATCCTGCTGAATTGCTCCAAGCAGGATTAAATAATTGATTGAATAAAACTATGATATAACTTATTAAACTTATTTTGTCTTATCATCTGTTAATTTTCTTACTTTTTACCACCACCCATTAAAAGGACTAATAAACCACCAACTGCAACCAAAACCTTACCTGTAGCTATTAAAATTGCTGGATCGAACTTAATCACCCTCTTTCTTTTTGATTTCAAATATATAAAGTTTCTAATTCATAAATCATTCAAATTTATAAATAACAAAAAACTGCTGATGTAAAATCAGCAGTTTTTTGTTTATATTGGTTTTAGCTTTAACTACTTCATTTCTTCAAACTCTAACATTGCCCAGCCAAAAGGAGGATAACGCTTGTTCGATAGTCTTGTTTTGGTTGACGATGCTAACCATACAGTTGTAGGCGAATCCATATATTTAGGTGGTCTACCTTTTCCCTGCATAATTTTAATACGTCTATTACCATCAATTGTTACAGATTCTGCCCCAGAATGCATTCCAATTCTTATAGGAAATGCAGTAACAAATCTTTTATCGCCAAATTCCGCAATCTTATTTAAATATTGCATACTACCACCTAATAATTTTAAAGAATCCTGTTCATTTTTCATTATAGGAATATAATAAGCTCTACAATATTTTTTGGCTATATCTTCCAAAGTTACTGTAGTCATTGGTCTTTTATGTTTTGGAATATTTTCAGAATCATCAATCGTTATCACACCATAGAATATATTACCAGCAAGGATTGCTTCTAAAGGCACCGATAAAGATTCTTTTTCTTTTTTGTTAGTATTCTTTGGAACATTAATAGAATACACTATACTTGATGAAACTTCAGAATTAGCATAAAAATCAGATACTTTTACAAATCTGAATGGATCATAGGAAAACTTTACTTCACCTTTTCCTAATTTGCTTTTATCGATTTTCATAATATCATCTACAAGCTTATCATTTCTTGCAAATGGTTCTACATCAGAATATTTATTAAAAGCATTGGTAATTTTGGTCGTTTTTTGATTTTTAGAACTCAACCATATCGTTTTTAAAGCACCTTTAATTGTCGAACCTGGAATATAAGGAACATTCTTAAATGGATTATATATGTTTCTTCGCAATTCAAACTGATTGATTTGTTTTTGAGGGAATGATTCCGAATCACATATTTCATTATATCTAGAACATAAATCAGATGGGATTTCTACTTGTCTATAACGAATTTTATCTTTTACTATATCAAAGTTGTCTCTAAAAAATCTAAATACAGGAACCGGATTATTAGCATTATCAGCTAATTTGCAGAATTCCATAGATTTTTCAGAATCCAAAGATTTAAGGAAATCATTAGTATCGAACACATACATTAACCCGTCTTTATCTATAACAAACTGTGTGGGGTCATAAGCATCGCCCATACCAATATGAATAGGTGATAAAACATGTAATTTGACTTTATAGTTTTTAATCATTTTACATTCTCAACTTTCATTGGTATTACCAAGGCATAACCCTGTTCAACAGTTTCTTTAAATAAACTTACATCTTTTACTGCTGTCCCTATATATGTTTCCTTAACCATATCTATTTGATTAGGAATAAATACAGCTCCAGCAGCAGCTTTCAAAACAGGTTGTTTGAATGGGTGTTCAGAAGTCGCTTTAGCATCACCATGTCTACCCGTCCTAATAAAAGGTTCAAAGTAAACTTTTTTATAAGTATCTTTTTCTGGAACTACAGCAGACATTGCGTATAATGCATTTCCATTAACATCGCCCAAAGAAGTCAAATCTATTTCTTCCATAGAAAGAACTTCGAAACGACCTTTGCCAATTGTAGCATCAGCACCATAGCCGAAATTGCCTATTCTTTCTAAAGCTGTTTTAACACCTTTTATCGGAATATCATCTCTGATACCAATAAATATAGCCATTTCAAAATTTGGACTCCAAGCTATCCCATTTGTTGTAAATGGAGCGAAAGCGTTGCCTGTTCCAGTAGTGCCTGTAATTCTATCTATAGAATTATGGCTTTGTCTATATTCAACAAAAGGCTTTAAATCATCTTCCAGATTAAGTTCTTTAGCAATATCTTTAAGAGTAGAATAGTTATTTATAGTTATTTTTTTATTAGAAGAAACCAACATCCATTTTGCTTTTTTTGCAGCTTTTCTTCGGTCATACTCTTTTTTACGTTCATCAAAGCTAGCCATTGCCGTGATTTCTTTTGAACTAGTTGGAGCAAAAGCTTTTGGGAAAATATATTTTATTTCTCCATTAACTTTAAATCTCATAACAGGGTCAGAAACCACACAGAAAGGAGTTCTATCGTAGTCAGATAAAATATCGTCAATTTCACCAACTAGTTCAGAATCGTGGGCTATCTGCCAGCAAATATGACCAAATAAGCAATCGCCCTGTAATGGTGTAGCAAAATCAGAAGTTGGCTTTATGCAAACTTCATATACTTTCATAATGCCCCCTTAGGCTTCATGCAAATTTTCAATTCTAATACGACCGTAACCACGGCTACCATAACCACCTATAGCATCTTTTTGCATTAATTGAATACCTTCTTTTAACATTTCGAGTAATTTAATGTCAGAATCTTCAAATATTTTAAAAGTAACTCTGAAATCAAACTTAGCACCGGCAGGTACCATTTCTGTTTGTCTAAGAGAACCTTTCTTGGCTGTTCCTGCAATTCTATCGATTGCTGTTTCCTGTTTTTCTATAGAAAGTGGCCAAAGGTTTTCGACAGCTTCGTCTTTCCATTCTTTATTTAAATAGCAGTCTGCAAAAGAAGCACGAGTTGGACCAAGAGCCTTAGCTTTCTGAGCTTTATCACTATTACCAGTCTTATCAGAACCACTAAAACCGAAAATTTTTAGAATATCAGCTGTTTCAGAAGCGTTATCTATCATATAGGTGTCAATATCAGCAATTCCACCGCCATTAGGTTTATTATTGTAAGATTTGGCAGCAACACCTGTTTTCAATTCTAACAATGAGCGAATTTTCCCTTTTATAGAAGAACCAGGAATATAAGGTTCTTGAGTATGTGGATGCTTTATAATTGGGTTATCAGTTCCACCAATATGCATTTCTAAGTTACCAGAACCAATATGTAAATTGCTTTCCAAAACTAGAGTTCCTTTAAGTTCAACTATTTTTTGTAATTTAATTTCCATTGTTATTATCTCCCTCTATTATTTCCGATTTTATCATTACGAACGTTTGTGAAACTACCACCACGAGCACTAGAATTAGAGTAATTCTTATTTTTATATTCTTCCTTTAAAACTGTAATATAGTATTTAAAATGTCCAATTATTGCTTCAAAGAAACTAGAAAAGACTTTTATATCTTCTGGTTCTTTTAGATTATTGGTAGAATCTAACATTAGACTAACAAAATCTTCACTAACTAATTCTCTTGCCCAAGCATATCTAACTTTTGGTATCAACATTTTTATCAAAGGTAGTTGCTGTTGAAATACCAATGCTTTTTTGTCAGCATCAGTATTTTTCATCAACATTTCGCAACGATTAGTAAAAGTAACTATTTCATCGAAAAAACGTCTTATTTGAGTTGGATTATTACGTTTTTCTTTTGATTCGTAGTAGTTTATAGCTAACGATTTTGCTTTAGTTTCAGCAATAGAAGTAAATAAATCTTGTTTTAATGCTTTTTTCCCATCTTTTTCTTCAAAAAACTCTAATGCCATAATTTTTCTCCTTCTTAATGTTTTCGTCTTCTGTAAATTTCGCTCCACAAAGGAATTCTTACAGAAGTTTTGTATTCTTCAAGCCAACCAATCATATTTTCAAGATCAGCAATTCTAGCTAGTTCATCGCCCTGTTTTAAATTAGCCCCTTCTTTTTGGCTTCTGATCAAGCTATATTTTAAACGAGCTTTCCAAGATAACGCATTTGCTAATTCTGCAAAGTTTACTTTTTTATGTTCATTCAATTTTTTCTGCAATTTCTGTTCCTTAGACAATTCTTCAAGAGCGGTATTGAATTTATAGAGAATGCCTGTATTTACATCACCTTTTTCAACCCATTCTCTAAGCTTATCGCTAATAACAGATAATTGTTCGTATTTATCCCATTTAACAACTTCGCCAAAGACGCAGAGAGAGTCCTTCCCCTCATTAAATTTAGCTGTTTCAAGAGCTTCTTCCGCTGCTTCAGCCATTGCAGAAACAGGTTCACCTGGCTTATGAACACTAATACCCATAGAAATAGTAACATCTGGATTATTGCAGACAAACTCTTTGAATTTTTTCCTTATAACTGGAGCCAAATCAAGAATTTCGTTATGTGGTCCGATTAAGAACAAATCATCACCACCTGCAAAAACAGTATATATATTGGGATATTTGGTTTCTAGCAAATGAGGCAAATAAACAGCAAAGAAATTGTTAAACTGCCTACTCAAAACAGAAGTTCGAGTAAGAGTTTGAATTTCAGACTTTAACCCTAACCCCAAAATCTTACCAAGATTGTCAACATCAGCTTTTAAAACGCCAAGAGCTTCAACACCTATTTCTTCACCAGTTTTAAAATCTTGTGTTACAGCTCTTTCTGCAATTTCACCGAAATCGACAATTAAACCATCATCTTTATATGGTACATAAGCTTTTAATGGTATATAAGCAACTTTCCGCCATCTAGTTTCATTGTTTGAATCTGTTAGGCGTGCCAAGAGTCTAACTTCCGAATTAACGGCATTGTCTACAGCTTCACCTAAGCCACCAAGCCAAACATTGTATTTATCAAAAAGAGGTTCACAAAGTTCTTTGTCAAAATTTGCCTTGCCCTTTTCCCAAAGAACAATAGCATCGGCTCTAACGAGCCTTGCACCCATATCGATCTGGTCTTTGCAAACACCGCAGATAGGGGTTTCGTCATTCTCGGTATAATGCTTAGCAGGTCTTTTTCCGCAAAATGGACATACTCCAAATTTATCGTCAAAGTTTTTGAAAAATTGGGTTTGAGTTCCGCCAAATACAGGTAAATCAAACTTAGAGTATTTTTCCTCTTCCATTTGAATGCTGAAATTATTCCATATTTCACGGTATTTAAAACCAATTTCTTCTTGAGAAACTTCTGTATAAGCAATACCTAGTGAAGTTTGTCCATAGAATCTATTGAGCAACCATTTATTGGCTTCTTCCTTAACTCTTTTAACAGCTTCAACTATATATGGCAGATTAGGAGCTAATATAGTCACCTGACCAGCAGCGTTGAAAATCACAGAAGTTACGGGCAAACCAGTTTCTTTTAATAGCCAATCAGCAATAGCTTCAGAAAACAGAGATACATAGAAAGAACGACCTCTTAAAATCTTAGCTGCATTCTTGTTTGTTTGTGCACCTAAAGCAAAAATAAACTTTTGAATACCAAAGAAACTAGTTCCTATAAACAAAAGCTTCTTTTCATCTTCTGATTTTATATCAGCAAAGTTAGTCTTTCCGGTTTGTTCATGATACAAATACAAAGCAGTTGCAATAGCAGCTGTAATTTTAGAATGGTCGTATAAAGAAATATCCTGCATTGCATCACCTACTGTAGCAGCAGGAATCTGCCCTGCATAACGCATATAAAGATTGTCAAACTGAGCGAACCAAAGCTGAACATTGTTTTTAAACTGTTTCAAACCTTGAAGTTCTTCATAAAACTTATAGAATAGTTCTCTATATTGTTTTTGAGCTTCACTATTATTATCTGGAACAACATTTTCTTTTTTATCTGGGAAGAACTTGTCTTCTGCTAATTCAGCCAAGGGAATTCTATAATTAAATGCAGATTCTTTTTGACTTTCTGACTCTCTGTTAATTTTTATAGCTTCCATAATAGGCCATTGTCTAGCACAGCGGAAATTCTTTATATCTTCTTTGAGATTGTAGTTTTTTTCAAATTCCTTTGCACCAAAACGGTCTAACGAAGAAGCTAATCTATCTGCAACAGAAATGCACCATCTCATTACAGGCTGTCTGCCACCTTCATCTTCTTTAAAAAGATGATGACCAGCAGCCAATTCTGCAATCCAACTTTTTCCACCCCATTCCAAATCGTTAAAACAATCAGGAAGAAGAGCTTCAAGATGGTCGATAAAAGCAGCAGTATAAATTGCGTGCTCATGAGTGTATTTTTGAGTTTCTTTATTGAAAGGTTGCAAACCAGCTCTGTGATTATCTAAAAATTCCTGTGACGGATAAAACGCAGGGTCGCCAGGATTAATAGTATCACCACGAGAGCGCTGAGCAAATTTACCAATATCGTGTAAAAATGCTGCCAATGCAATCTTCATCGTTTTGTTACTCAAATCGCTATCAGGCATAAGACGTTCCTTTCTTTTTTAGTTTTTATTGTAATTGGTAATTATTGTTTTTATTGTTGAATAAGTCTTTCTACGTCGAGAAGTTCTCCTAATACATAAGGATTAGACTGTTGTTCAATCGTAGATCGGCGGTCAACAAAGGCAATACGTTTTACATTTATTCCTTCTTTTATGAGTTTTTCATAAGCTGTTTGCATAGCCCATTGCATAGCAGTTGTTCCACCAGTAAGATTTATATTAATTTCTTCTGGATTTCTAATAAATTCAGTCATTTGTTTATAAAGTTCTTCAGCTTCATTAAACCCACAAAAAGCATCTTTAATAGTTAGAATATGAACTTTACTCATATCTGTTAAGCCAGCTTTAGTACAAGCCTCACTAACTTTTGGAATAAATTTTTCACTAGTTAGAACTATAATGCTATCTGCTTTAACAAAATTAACAGCGGTAAAAAGCAAACCACTAGAAGCACCCATAGGGGTTATTAACACAGTACCATTACCAGGCAATTTATCAGGAAGTTTCCAAAAATTACCGTTTGAGAGATTATTAAAACAGAGTTCATAAAATTCTTTTGCTTTTTCTTTGCCTGTATTAACTTCAACTCTTTTATCTCGATAACCAGCATGAGCATATTCATTTCTTCTATCGCCTAATGAATAAAATTCAGACAACAACTCATAGCATGGCATATCTTTTATTTTCTCTAGATTATTAATCCAATAACCTAATTGCTTTTCAACATTATCGCGTGTCTTATGTTCCAACCATTTTGAAGCCAAACCCTTTTCAAAAATGATTCTACTAATAACCCATTCTCGCAAAACAACTAAGGCGTTGGAAATATTGTGAGCTTCTAATTGATTTTTAACGAAATTTAAAGTTCTTTCCAATTCTTGTTCATTCAGTATTATTTTTTTCTTATCTTTACCACTTTTTGAAGCAGCTATGCTTTTAAGATTATCAACAATACGCTGAATAAGTTTATTTATAGAGTTAACGCCACTATCAACATATTTATAATCACAGAATTTTTTTGCTATTAAACCGGATTCCAACGGTAATCCAGCAGAAATCAAGTCTTGTAATTCTTCAAAATCAAGGTTAACCTTATTTCTTGCAGGACAATCAGAGTTTTCTCTTGAATTTTCTGTTATTGCGTCATTAACGAAATCTTTAATTCCAATTATATTACCACTTTCTTCAAATTGTTTGACTGCATATCCGCCTCTTAGTATTTTGGCTAAATTTGTTAAATCAAATACCGGAATAATATTATTATGTTTAGCTTCTAAGGCTCCATAATATATACCTTGAATTTTAACTTTATTTAAGCTTTCCAAATAAGAAAGAGAATTATAAAGAACTAAAGGCAAATGTCTAAATCCGTTTGTTATATCTAAATATACATTAACTTTTTCATTTTCATCTAGCTTATCACCTTGATTAACTACTCCATCAAATAATTTCCATATTTCTTCTATTGTTTTACCATCAGAAATATCTGCTATTTCAAGCAAATCATTACTTAAATATTCTCGAATATAATTTTCATAAGCCGAACGTGAGTCTTTTGTCAAAAACAAAATAATCTTATCAAATTCAATATCTAACAAGTTTTGCAAAGCAATGAAAAAATAACGACTAGTGTAACTTTTACCATTAAAAGAATATTCTATCTCTGGATACAATTCGCCATTCTTTCTATAACCATAACTAGCCAATAAAACATTCTTCATAATTGCTCTCCTTATTCATCATTTTTCACTTTTCAACTTTCAGTTTATTTAAAGTTGCTAGTTCGGTATCTGTTCAAAATTATTTTGGGGACAAAAAGCATCAAAATGATCTCGATTACTTAAATGGCGTATTCTGGCTACATTTATGCGACCTTGACCTAAGGTAATACTTCTTCCACAGCGTAATATTTCGCCAGCATTCAGTAATTCTTCAAAACCTGCTACTGGGCCAATATAATTTACAGTTCCTATTACACCAGAAACAGGAATACGCTGGTTTTGGCGAGTAGAATATCTTTCCCAGCAAACTGTTTCTATATTCATTCCAGAAATTTTAACCTGCTTAGCTAATTCTGATATTTCAGTAAAATGCCAGTTTAGTTTGCGGCCTTCAGAAGCTTCAAAGAAAGTATAACGTCTCATTAATGAGCCTATTATGCGGTTAAAATCAGGTTCTCTTGTTATTCTACCTGTTTGTATATTTTTAAATGCTACAGGAGTAACTAAGTTGAGCTTTAGTTCACAGTTTTCTGTATTTTTCCAGTTAGGCTCTTGAATTGTAAAATCTTCTATTTCTGGTAAAACAAGATTTTCACTCTTCTTACTCCAGATTAATCTACCAGAAAACTCATCAACAATAGACTCCAATTCTGCTTTTGCCCCTCTAATACCTTTTAAAGCAGCATTTTGAGCAGCCACAATAATATAAGGAGCTACAGTAACAGCATTCCCTAGAAGCCTAACATTAAAAGAATAGCTTTCACCAGCTTTAACTACTGTATTACCAGGGAATCCAGAATCAATATTCATAAGATGAGGAATCTCAAAAGATTTGAATTTCTCAAATTCAATTTTCAAATGTGATATGTTTGTTTCGTAACATAAGGCATAAGCGCAGTTTTTTGCTAATTTACAAGTATTACAGGCATATTTATCATCACTTTTTCTTTGTATACATGAAATATGCCTTAATGCATACCCCATAGCTCCGCGAAATGTATTAACAGGGTTTAAAGGGAAAAAAATCTCAGCTTCTGACTTAAAAGTCAGCTTTAAACTTATATATCGCATATTCTCTCCTATGAATTGTGTACAATATACTATTATTTTAGTTTCAATGTCTATAGCAATAAAAGAAACTCTTAAAAGCAGAATCTAGAGTTTTTTCTAAGTTCTCAATTCTCAATTTCCTAAATCCCTTTTATAGGCTCGTCTTCGTCCGGTAGTTTCTTATATACTCTAATTCTTGTTTCAATCACATCTTTGCCTGCATCGTTAAAAATCTTGTTAATCTGTCTTCTAAGAAGAGCTGAACGTGACCTCAACTTGCCTATCTGATTATTTAATTCTATGTATTCGTTCATAAGTCTGTCTATACCTCCACTTTCGCCGCCGTACATTTCGTTGGCAGCTAAATTTGCTGGCTGTCTTACCATATTGACATTGAAATTACCAGTATTAGGGAATATGCCAGCGTGAACAACAGGTGATGCATAACTTCCGTTTGGAAGCCTAAACTGGCAATTACAACAAACTATTGAACAAAGGTGCGGAATACGTTTTCTTATTTTATTACAGCCAGTAGGATTAGGAGGTACAGCTTTTATCATTTGATTTACTAAATCAGGCTGATAGTCATCAAGTTGATTTAAAACCTGATGCACAAATACTTTGCCTTCTTCACCAATAGAAGCAAATACGTAAACAAAAGAATGTTTTTCATCTTGAGTAAGATAATGCTCATTTTTAGCTTTTTGCATTATTTCCCACATCGGCCTACATCCACTCAAAATCTGTTCTACTTCAATAGTATTACGTTCAGGCAAAGGTATTTTAACATCTATTTTAAAATTATCATTAACTTCTTCTAAACTTTTCGGTGCATAATCTTTAGTTTTCTTAAACTCAACTTCTTTAAAGCTTGAAACATTTTCAGTTTGGCAGTTTTGTATGGTTATAGTTCCAAGAATATATTCGAATTCCTTTTTAGTCAGCTTATTTACATTTTTCAATATTTCAATCTGATCTTCGTAGGGTTCAAAATTTTGTGTGTCTACAAACAAAGATTGTCTTCCTGTTTTTTGATGTGTTCCCAACGGAAGTTTTACTAAGTTGCCTAAACCATCAGCAGAAACTTTATCTTGTTTTGGAAAAACTTCCCAAGACAATTCTTCTGGAACATTTTTTATCCTGTTTATCAACCAACCGCCTAATGCACGCCAATACTTACAAGCGATAGGTTCATTGCTAAAAAACCAGAAATGTAAACCTTTATTTCCAGAAGATTCTACCAGTGGGAATAAACCAGAATCTGCACACAAACCTAATAATGCCTTACAATTATCTTTCAATAATTCTGTTAATCTGCTTCTTTCTTCTGGATTCTGAGCAAAACTTTTCATATATGGTTTACGAATATCTAAATCTAAGACCATAAGATTAGAAACATTCTGAATATCAGTAACATAAATTCCAAGAGTTTTTTGTCCGTAAATATGCATTCTTACGTCTTCTGCCAACAAATCTCTGTGTTCTGGAATATAACCCCAGATTTTCCCCATTTTAGTCTGCACGGCGTGCACACCTCTTCTTCCCTTAAACAAAGATAAATATATGAGTATATTTTCATCAGAAGTAACAATATGTTTTACAGTCATTTCTGATTTTATATTTTCTAAATTTTCATCTATGAGTAAATCATCATTTGTAAATGACAATAGCATCTGTTTTTTATTATAAAAATCTATTGAATCTGGGAAATTAATTAAAGCTTGATTACAAAGATTTAATGCATCGCTATTCATTCCAGCAAGTTCATAATTTTCAATTTGAAGCATATATGCTTCTGGTTCAAGTTTAAACTTAGACACTAACTGGCGACCAATAGTAATTGCTTCATTATAATTGCCTGTTTCCTGAAGAAAATCGCAATGCATTTTGAACAGCTTGAAATTATCTGGCCAAACTGACTCTAAGTCAAAAAACATACTTTGTGCCTTTTCAACACCATCGGTAAAGCCAAGAATTCTAGCTTTCAAAGCCTGAGCTTCAACGTTGCCTTCCTGTTCATCTGTAGTTAATAATAAATTTTTTGCACTTTCAAAATCACCTGTTGCGATTTTCATTCTAACTTCTTTTAACAATGCGTTTATTTCCACAATTAACCTCCTTTATTCTAACAACAAAGCTAAAGCCTTATTACGCAACAGCCTTTTCAGTTTGTATAGCCCTAACATTAACAGCCTTTACACTCTTTTTATTCTTAAGCTTGTCAAAACTTTCAATCAAATCGAATTCAACTTCAGCTCCGCTAAGTCTCAAATCTTCAGGAATATCGCTAATTTTTGCGTAAATATTCTGGTCATTATCTGCACGATGAATAAACGTAAATGGTCTATTATCAACTATTGATGTAATTGTACCTTGCAATCCTGTTTTTAGAGGCTCTTTATTACAAGATGTATTGTCTGCAACAACTTTATTATCAATATCTCCCTGTTCTTTCCATTCTTTTTCACAAGCTTTTAAAGCAATGTTTGGCATTGGAAGCTCATCGCCTATCCCAAATCGTGAAGCTAACTGAGTAGTTTCTTCGTTAAATTTCCATTTTAAGTTTTTACGAATAGAACAAGCTAACGAAGTATGATTTTTTGCACTTTCTGAATTACCAAAAACCAATTGTATCTTTGCTATTAAGGTAAACAAATTAACTTTAGACTGTAA
>JAFPZP010000005.1 GCA_017417215.1 Candidatus Rifleibacteriota bacterium
CCTACGCCGACCCACGTTACAAGAAAGGCGACTTCCCGGTATGCGAATATCTCTGCGACCATGTGATGGCATTGCCGAATATCTTATATCTTATATCTTATATCTCAATTTATCGTTGTTGGATGAGTGAATTTATATGGAAGATCTCTATATATCTTCCATATTCCATCTTCTTTGTGCCATGTGACTTTTGCTTTTACTAAGCCGCTGTCTACATCTTTTCCGAGAAGAATATTGATTACTTTTACTCTTCCTGAACAGGTTACTTCTGCAAAATCAGTTTCAGTAAACTTAATTGAATCAACAGAATATTCAGAAATCTTTACATCCATTTTATTAAAGCGTTGTGATGCTACTAAAAGCAGTTCGTTCTTTGTGCTGTTGCCATCAAATGCGTTTCTGAATGAATCTGAAATTCTATTCCCTAAGGCTGTTAAATCTTCTCTTTCTATGGCTTCCTGTAATTCGGCATGGGCAGAAACTATTTCTCCCCATCTTAAGTCTGCATCAATTTCTGTGGGGTGAGTATCTCTATAGGGCATATTTCTATAGAGTTTCCACATAGTTCCTTCCTGGCGCCAGATTGCATTGAACAACCAGGTTTTGTTGCAGGCTATCTCGTGATTAACGTTTTCTCTTATAACGGCGCTAACTTTGGTTTTAATGCGGGCTGAGCTGTTTTCTAGGAATTCTGTGTCCAGAATTTCCCAGGTTAAAGTTACGAAATCATTTTTGGCAAATAATTTTTCAAAGTAGCTAACAGCATCTTCCCAATTCGATGTAGAGTCCCAGTCATTCCCAAATGATGGAGATATATAAAGTTTAACCAAGTCTAAATCTTTTCTTAAAAAGGCATGACGCAAAACTGTATTGGCTTCCTTCAGCACTATATCTCTTGCTATGCACTTTGTTGCGATATCTTTTGATACTGATTTTATTTCAGGTAATTCCAGATTTGTACCGCTTATTGAAGCTTTGGGAAGCTGCATAGAAAGCTTTATTATTGTAGTGAGTTGGTTAATTAGTTCAGAATATTCTCTTGCTCTAATATCTGCAGGTGTCAGGTCTTTCTTTAATAGAACCCCCTGCTGATAAATCAAAGCTTCTGCAGAAGTATTAATATCTATATCAACAGAGCTAATATCAGAATAGCAAAGTTCGTCTGCAGTAACTCGCCTTAATAATGCTATCTTATTTGATACTGCACTTATTACTAATGAATCGGAAAAAGCAATCCCAGACAGGCTGTAATTTCCTTGTTTATCAGCATGAGTAGATACTTCTCCTGCTTTGACAACAAAGTTGGAAAAATCAGTTAAGGTGGTAAGGGAGGCTCTGGCTGAATCTGTTTCAATGATTTCTGGTAGTAGAATTCTTCCAGATATATTGAAGATTTCGCCTTGGGATGGAGTATTAAAAGTTAAGTCGCCTTTATGTGTGGTGCAACCATTAAAAACAAGTATCATCGCTAACAAGATAATTGAGTAAAAGCGATGAGCTTTGCGCCTTATTTTAATATATATTTTACGCTGCAGCATTCTGCCTCCGGATTTATTTGCTATAGCTACACCTTATCCTATCGGCACTTTCCCTTTTTGAATTAAGATATAAGATATAAGACCATAAATTGAGATATAAGACTTAAAATTGAGAATTGAGAGCAATAGAGCAAAGAGTGAAGAGCGGACAGTTAGACGCGAGACCTTCTATTCTCCGCACAAGGCTCGTTCTCTCAAAGCTTATCCGAAGGTAGAAATTATAAGAGACCGCGGAGGAGAATAAGGTCGAACAAGCAACTGTCCGCTGACAATTACCTTAGTGAAACGTCCCACAACGAAGTGTTCCACAGCGAAGAAAATCTATAGCTTCCAAAACAAATAACCACAAAGCTATTCCATTTTTATGATTTTTTTGGTACATTTTCATGTGAATTTTTGGAGGCTAACAAATATGAGCGAAACAGAAAATAATAAAACAAATGAATCTGCCGAAAATAAAGCTGCTGAAACAGAAACAACTGCTGTAGCAGAAAATACAACAGCAGATACTAAGGCTAAACCTAAAAAGAAAAGAGGTTGGCGTTTTTATTTAAAAGTATTTTCTGTTTTCTTCCTGCTAATGCTGACTTCTTTTGGTATTGCCATATTCTATGTCTTAAATAAACTGGCAAGCGACAGTAACTTCGAAAAACTGGTTAATCAGAAAGCCAGCGAAGCTACAGGAATGAATGTTAATTTTGAAAAAATAAGAGTCAGTTTCCCCTCTATTGAATTGACAAATATTCATATTGCAACTGATTCTGCAATAATGAAGCTAGATTCACATATAGCTTCTGTTAAAGTCAGACCGGATTTCTTTGCTGCTCTAAGAGGCAATATTGTCATAGATTATCTTGGAATCTCTTCTTCAACTACTCTGCTGAATATGAAAGCTATTAAGAGCACTGATGTAGCTGTTAAAGAAGCAAAAACAGGAAGCAGCACTCTTGACTTGAACAGTATAACCTTCCCGTTTAAGAGTCTTGATATTAGTAATATAGTCTTTAATTATACAGATGAAGGTGCAAAATCTTCTTACAATTTAAAACTTAACAGGGCAAGTTTGTCTCACTCCTTGGTTTCATCAGCTCTTCCTTATGAAATAGATGGGGAATGGGTCAGCAAAGCTACTTTGAATGCAAAAGGTGATTTATACTGGCCTTCAAGAGTTACTTCAGATGTTGTTGTAAACCTAAAAGATATTAACGAAGTTAAAAAATTTATTCCTGAAGAATACAAAAAGTATCTTGATACGGTAACTGGTTCAAATGCTAGAGCTTCTGTAGATTACAACATCACAGATAATGCAGTTGTAGTTAATAGTTATAATGTTGGGGTAGAACCACTTTTAAAGGTATCTGGAACAGCCGCTATTCCTCAGATGACACCTCTGAAACTTCAAGCTTCTGCAACTCTTTCTCCAGTTGAAGTTTCTGATTTGTGGCCTATTGTTAAAGACTTTGTTCCCGCAGAATATGGTGTTGCTCTTAAAAATGGTTCCATATTGGCAGATGTTGGCGTAAACCTTGATGGTGACAAACCAATGCAGTTAAATGCTGTAGTTAAGCCTCAAAAAGTTGAAATTGCTACTAAGTATGTTGAAGATAAGATAGTTCTACAAAAAGGTAATCTAACTTATGACGGAAGCAACAAATTGAATGCTTCTGATTTTGAAGTTTCATTGTCTGATTCTTCTGTTAAACTTAATAACATGACTCTTTCTTTGAATGACTTTTCAATAAATGCAGTATTTGGAATCAATCTTGGTATTGATGGTCTTATAAAGAATCTGAAACAGTATCTTAGCGATGGAATGAAGACCCTTTCTTTAAACGGTAATATTGCTATGGATGGCAATCTTAACGGTAAGCTTTCCGATATTTCTTCGCTTAAATTAAATGGTTCTGTAGTTTCAAAATTAATTAGTATTGTTGAAAAGAAAACCAAAGCCCAGGGTAGTGTTGAAAACCTCAATGTTAAATTGAATGGTATTGGCGCAGAAACAGGAACAATTAATGTTGAAAGCCTTAAAGTATCTGCAACTGGGGCTAATCTTAACGTTAAAGGAACTATTAAGAATCAGAAAGATATAGGCTTCGATTGTTCTGCTGATGGTGGTATAAACGTTAGTGAATTTTCAAGACTGGCATCTGGTTTATTTAATTTGCCTGTTAAAGAAGGTCAGTATAAAGGTCAGTTCGATGTATCTGTCAAGGTTGGTGGCAGTGTTAAAGACCCCAAGCCATCTGGAAAAATTGTTGCCAAAGACATTTATGCAGACGTATCTCAATATGGTGTGGTCATAGACAAGTTTAATGGAACTGTTACCGCAGATAATGATAAACTTGTTATGAACAATATAAAGGCAAAGGTGCTTGGCGGTGATCTCGATTTTAACGGAACTATAAAAGATTTCAAGAATTTGAAAGTTGAAGCTGTAGCAAATGTTAAAGGAACAGATTTGGCTATGGTTCGTCGATTGATTGGAGCTTTTGTTCCTGATATGCCTGCAGAATTAGACTTTAGCGGTAATGCAGACTTGAATGCCAGTTTGATGGGTTCTACCTCTGCTCCTAAGATTAAGGGGTCTGCTTTACTTAAAGATGCTAGATTTATTCATCCAATGGTTTTGCGTCCTGTAGAAAAAATAAATGGTCGTGTTAATTTCAATAACGATGGTTTAAGTTCAGAAAGTCTGACTGCTTATTGGGGAACTTCAAAAGCTAATGTTTCTGGTAATTTAAAGGATTGGGCTAAGTTTATTACCAATTTCAAATTTGATGTAGCTCCTTTGGATGTTACTGACGCAGCAGGGTTCTTCCTTGATGGAACTGGTTACAATGTTTTGGGTGTCGGTGTTGGAAGTGGTACTGTAACTGGAGCTCTAGAACAAATCAAGGTTGATTGTTTTGCAAATGTAGATGTTGGAACTGTAACCGCTCTTATTACAGAAGGCGGCGAATCTATGAAGTTCCCTTATCAGAAATTGAAAGCCAGAGCAACTTATTATGATTCAGCTCTTGATATTTCATCTGCTTCATTCAAGTTGTTTGATGGTGATATTACTGCAAAGACTAAGATATATCTGGTAGCTTCAGAACCAATAAAATTCGATGTTGATGCCAATATCAACCAACTTCAAACCCAGGAATTCTTAAAGGTAAATGCTGACAAAAAGTATGAAAAAACTCTTGTTGGCGGTCTTGACGGTTTTGCTAAGTTTAAAGGTGATTCAACAGGTTTAAACAGCATTAATGGTGATGCACATCTTCAAATGGCTAGTGGAACCTATGATTCCCCAGATGTAATAAAGTCTATCGCAGATAAGCTTAAGAATCCGTCATTGGCTTCAGGAACTATAGAAAATGTTTCCGGCGATTATAAAATTGCTAATGGCAGAATATCTTCGAATAACACTATGGGAACATCTCAAGACAGTACTGTAGTATATAGAGGTTCTGTAGGTTTAGATACCACTCTTGACGGAGCCTTAGATTTTACATTAGGAAAAGAAACCTGTTCTAAAAGCAGTTATATGAAAGATTTATTGGGAAATAAAGATAAACTAAGTATGACCTGCAAGGTCAAAGGTTCCCTAACTTCTCCTAAGATTGATTTACCATTAGACGATTTGTTAAAGCAAAAAGCTAAGAACGAAATCAACAAATTATTGGGTAAAGACAATAAAGAAGGTGGAGAAAAGAAAGATAGTGGAAAAGTTGTTGATAAAATAGGCGAAGGAGTTTCTAAATTAGGAAAAAGTTTAAAGAAGATTTTTAAATAACTTCTTTCTTAAAAAAAATTAATATTTTTAAGTTAAAAGTTATTAAAAGTCTTGCGTATTTCCTAAAAATTCTGTAAACTTATTTGTACAACTTCGGTAATATTGGTACATTATCTACTTATAAGTTCATATTATTCATAATGGAGGAAGATATGTCTACTACTTGGACAAAAACTATAG
>JAFPZP010000026.1 GCA_017417215.1 Candidatus Rifleibacteriota bacterium
CATCCTCTTCTTTCCCTTCTTTGTTTGTATCTTCTGGGAATAATTCTTCTGTATTAATTCCTGTTGTTAATACAAATCTGATGAAGTAACGTTCTTCTTCTATTTCTACTTCGTTAGTAGATTTTAAAACAGGTTTTTCAAAAAGTTTGTTTTGGCTCATTGTTGACAATAATTGAAAAACACTGTCTGAATTATCTGCATGTCCATATATTTCTATGTAAGGATTATCGGAGTTTAAATGAAACTCTGTATTTGTAAGAAAAATTTCTTTAGGAATCAGCGTTAAAATACTAATTATAAGCTTTGTATTTAATAATTTATAATCTTTCAGTTCTTCAGAAACTTTGGCAAATTTATTAAGATTATCCTGCTCTTTAAGAAGTTTATCTACTTCTGATTGGTCACTTTTGAGTTTATTAAGTTCCTTTTCCATTGTTTTGTATTCTTTTTTTACATTATCAAGCTTCTTATTAACTAATACTACAGGAGTTGCAATTCCAGCTCCTATTAATAATACAAGTATAACAGCAAGTATTCTCAGTTTTTTCTCATCTAATTGAAATAGTTTGGCAGATAAATCATTAAAATTTGTTCCGAATTTTGAACTTACACCAGATAAATTTAATGAAGCAGAAGATGATGCTCTTTTACTTTTATTTGGAAAAAGAATTTCCATAAAATTAATTATATCTGGAGATTCTTGATATAAACCTGCCCCAATAACTGGACTTAACGCAGCCGCATCCTCGGTTCGCTTGTCTTCTGCATATTTAATCTCACCAATTTGTAAAGAAGAAAATGGATCAGCCAAGGAAGTTGATACTTCTAGGCTTTCTTCAATGAACTCTTTAAAATTTTTCATAAATGCGGTTCCGCCAGTAAGAATGATTTTATCTAGACCATTGGCTTCACCGCTTTGAGAAATATAGAAACTTATGGATAACTGAATATTCTGGAAGATTTTTTCTACGCCTTCAAAAATCTTATTAGCAGCAAATTTTTCTATACCTTTTAGATTGGCAATATCATCAGGAGGAATAACCCCGAGACTGTGTTTTAATTCTGTTGCTTCAGCATAAGTTGCTGGTTTAACCTGCTGTCCGTCAATTTCTCCACCTGCAAATATTGAGTCTGTTATGGTTGCCCCAGCCATGTTTATATCACGATAAAACTGAATCTTGTTATTCTTAAAAATCATAACAGAAGTTGTTGTATGACCGCTGTGAATAATTGCAACCTTTTTATCGCCTTCTGAATAAGGAGCTAACTGGTCTTTTAACGAGAGCTGTAAAGCTTGTGGCAATGTTAGTATAGCATCATTGGCTAAACCACCACCTTTTAAATTGCCATTTATGTAATCAATTGTATCTTTTTGAAGGGCTGCAGCCATAATCAAAACAAGAGGCTTATTTTCTTTGGTTATTTCACCTTCTATTGTATAACCTAAGACTGCATTACCCATTGAAAAGGGCATTTGTTTATTTGCTTCTTGATTAATTGCTTCTTCAAATTTATTTTTTTCTTTTTCGTTTGTTACTGGTGGAACTTCTATACATCTTATTGTAACTTCACGATTAGAAGCAAAGGTTACTGCTTTCTTGGTTTGTATTTCATTATCGTATAATAGCTCTGTAATATGAGTTGTTAAAAGTTGGCGAAGTTCCTTTAAGCAGTATTCCTTAACGTCGTCGCGGCTCATCTGCTCACGTTTTTCTTCTGAAAGATCTTTCTCGTAAGCAGGAATAGGTATTTGTGCAAGAGTTTTTAGCAATGGAGAACCATCGTCATTTCTCTCTATATAGACAAATTTGACGGAAAAAGCTCCAATGTCTATTGCGACAAAGGGTTCGTGTTTTTTTTGTGTTGTTGAATCTGCCATTCTAACTTTATATTATAATATTTCGTATTATTTATTGCCATATTTTATATTATTTTTATTTCCTTAGCATTTTTTGTTTCCTTTGATGTATCATATAAATATGAGTAAATCTCCGTCTATGAACAATATTTATATAATTATCCCTTGTTATAATGAAGAAGGCAATATAAAAGGTGTTCTTGAAGAAATAAAAGAAGTCTCTAAAGAGTCTTCTGATTTTTGGCAAATAGTGGTTGTAAATGATTCTTCAACGGATAATACAAGTTTAGAAGCTTCTAAAATCTCTAATACGATTGTTTTAAATCTAGATGTTAATTTAGGGGTGGGGGGGGCTGTTCAAACAGGTTTAATATACTCTGAGAAGAAGAATGCAGATTATGTTTTAAAAGTTGATGGTGATGGACAACATAATCCTGTTGAAATAATAAATATGCTTAAACCTCTGTTGGAAGATAAAGCAGATATTGTAATCGGTTCAAGATTTCTAGAAAAGAATAATGGTTTCAAATCAACTTTATTTAGAAGATTTGGCATCAAAATGTTGCAAATTGTCTGTTGTTTTTTGACTAAGCAAAGCATAACGGATCCTACATCTGGTTTTAGAGCCTATAATAGTAAAGCATTACATTTTATGGCAGAAAACTACCCGAGCTTTGATTATCCAGAACCAGAAGAAGTTGTGTTAGCTGCAAAAAATAATCTTAGAATAATAGAAGTTCCTGTTGTAATGCGTGAAAGAAGAGCTGGGAAGTCTAGTATCTCTTTTTATGGTTCTTTTTACTATATGATAAAAGTTATCTTATCAATGTTTTTTATTAAACTCAGGAGTAAATAATTCATTAGAAATTTGAACTCTTTATTTTTCATCTTGCTTTGGGTTATAATATTTAAGCTCTAAGCTCTTATATCTTGTGTCTCATATCTTATATCTTACATCTTAATCAAATGCAATCAATACAAATAATCTCTATAATTGGTAGCTTATTATTTTTAATTACAATAATAGAGCTAATCAGAAGGAAGCTTCTTAAAGAAGCCTATGCTATAATATGGCTTATATTTGGCTGTTTGTTTCTTTTCTTTTCATTATGGAGAAAAGCTCTTGATTATATTGCACAGGCAATAGACATTGTATATCCTCCGGCAATGCTTTTTCTTTTACTTATCGTTGCTATAACACTTGTATTGATACAGTTCTCTGTAGTAATCAGCAAACAAAGTGATCAAATAAAAAAGCTTACTCAAGACTTAGCTATTTTAAAACAGGAAAAAAATGAAAACGAAAGAAAATAACAATTATTTATATTCATTTTATAAATCTGGTTACTTCTTGCCATTTATTATATTTACCATTCTAAGTATTAGTAATAATTATTTATTCTTTCACAAGACTTTTATAGATTATAATTGGCATTATTTTTATGCTTTATGGGGTGGGGTCTGTCATGATTTGTTCTTTTTCTCATTACTAATTTTGGCATTGGCTCTTACCTCTAAGTTATTGCCTAAAACAAAAAATATAGCTTTATTAGTTCTGTTCGTTTTTTTAACTTTACCAATCTTTGATTACTTTTATTTCAAAGCAACTTTAGAGCGATTTAACTGGGTTGTTCTTCAATTTGTTAATTACCATTCAGCTAGAGGCTATATTGGTAATATGGGATTCGTGAAATATTATATTATACTAGCTTTTATTGCTTTTATAGTTCTCTATTGGTTGAGTTGTAAGAGAGAAAAATTTGCTGAGCCTTATTCTATAAAGTTTTTATCTGCTATTTGTATCTTTTTCTTTTTTGCTAGCTGGTTTTCAAGCAATATATCTTTTTCGGTAGAATCTAATTTTTTTGGGCATATAAAAGTAATTGAAGGGAAGAATAATGTATTAAAGAACTTATATTTTGGTTCTGTTTATGGTTTTTTACCTAAAAAAACATTTTCAAAAAAAAATATAAAATTTAAGGATTATACAAATAATGAAAAAATATTCTTAGAAAATAATGGATTTTTACCTTCTTTTAATAAGAATATAAAAGAAGCTGTTTTTGATAAAGTAATAGTGGTTGCCTTAGAATCTTTTGCACTTGAATATATTCATTCTGTTAATTCTGATATCCCATTAGATGCTTCACCATACTTTGATTATCTTATAAAGAATTACCCCCATAATAATAATTTTTACACTTCAGATTTCCCTAGTCTTCAAGGTTTTAATGTTATTTTGAGCAGTAAAATTCCTTTTGATGAGAAAAGTAAAAAAAAGCAGGAATATAACCTTGCTTCAATCTTTGAAACGAAGTATCCCGGCTCAACTTGGTTTTTAAGAGGCTCTAGTCGAGTTTATGGCAATGAAGATATTGCTGTAAAAACAATATTTGGTTTTTCTAATTTGATAGGATATGAGGATTTATCGTTAAAATTTAAGGAACCTTTAGGCTTTGTTTGGGGATATAAAGATGAATATCTTTACAGAGAGGCTTTTGACATCTTATCTGAAATAAAAAATAAAAACTATTTTATGGTTATAAAATTATTAAATCAGCATCAGCCTATTTTTTCAGAAATTCAAAATGCATCAGGATTGCCAGAAAGTGTTCGCAATCATCCAAATAATATAGTTAAAGCTATTTATGACGCAGATAAATTGCTTAAAGAATTTATTGAAAGCTGTGAAAAAGCTAATATTATAGATGATAAAACTCTTGTTATAATTACCGCTGACCATTATCCACCATTAGGTTATGGTCACACAGAGTTAATAAAATCAGATTATCACTTTCAGCTTGGTCGATTGCCTCTTATTTTTTATACAAAACAAAAAGAAATATTTAAAAACTTAAAGGAAGATGAACTCTGTTGCCAATTAGATATAGCCCCAACTTTATGCGAGTTACTGAACTTTGAGATTCCTAAGGAATATATGGGGCAGAGTCTACTGTCTGAGAGTTTTAAGCCAAGAAGTATAGGTATTCTTAATAATGGAAAAGTTTTCTATAGCTCTCCAGATTTAGTTTTTTCAGATAGTTTAACTAGCCCAGCAACAGATACAGTAGTTATTAGGAAGTGGATAAACAACCTTTCCGCTAAACAATAGTTCTTGCACCCTCTTTGTTAAAGTGGGATAAAAGAGGAATTTTTAACTTTTTTATTCTTTCTCAACTACTTCAAATTGCTTATCTAAGTCTACTGTTCTTCCTTCTACTACATCACTGTCTGTTACAACTAGTTTTGCCAATGTTTTTATTCCGTCTTTTTCTATAGAAACTTTATAAAATGGGTCTGTAACAATATTTCCATTTTTATAATTATTGCTATAAGGAAGAATAAACTGACAAAGACCTTCTGGGTTTGCTTTTTTGTTTCCTTTAAAAATGAAATCCACCTCTCCTAATTTAAATTCTAAAGATAGAGAAACTATCGAATTTGGGTCTACTTTGAAGTTTATTTCAGCTCCTTTTACTGTTTCAAATATGATGAATTTTGACATAGTGTGACCATCATTATTGTTGGCAAAAACTAATCTAAAATGCTCGCTTAAAGTAAAGTTTCCTAGAGGAGTTAATCCAAGATGATTAACTAACCAGAAATATAAATAATAATGATTGTCTCTTGGAATAACTTCTCCAGTATAGAGTTTGTATTCTGATGTTTCCTGTGTGTTTTTTAGCATTGGCCAGTAATCCAGTGCTTCTTTATTCACTTCTCTAGATGTATCCAATACTATATATTTTATTCTATTTTTTTTACATAAATTATAACTTTCTTCTTCACTAATGCAGGAAAATACATCAGCCATAGTTCTGTAACCCCACATTGAATTACTTACACAAACTGGTCGTTTGGTATAAAAGGAAATCTTATTACCTTCATCCCAGTATGCTAGTATTCCATATTCTGGTTTTAAATCATCTGAATAACCGGAAGTTGGTGGAGTAAAGTCTTTTATCCAGGAATATAGTTCAATTCTAGCTTTGCCGAATTTTGATGAATCGCTGGCTATAGAGTAGTTCAGGGTTAGAATTGCTGTTAATAAAGGAAAGAGAATAAGAGAACATTTTAATAAAGAATACTTGTAATTCTTTGTCTGTATTTTTATTGATTCACATAGACTATAGCATATGAAACCTATTAATAATCCATATCCACAACCTATCCATCTTATGTATCTTATTTGATAAAAAACTGATAATAATACAAATATTAATATCCAATGAAGAATATATTTTTGTTCTTTTGAATTGACCTTTTTTATTTCTATTAAATAACACATAGGAAGTAAAAGAATTAGCGGTGTGAAGCGATATAGAATATCTCTTATTGTTCCATCAAAAATAGTTTTGAGGTTAAAGGCTGTTGTAAGTTCACCTATAGTTGCGTGTATTGGATCTTTTTGAAATAGTATTCCTGTTGATTGAAATATTGTTTTATGAAATACACCCAATAGAATAACAGAAAATAGCAAAGTAATAACTATTCCTTTGTATCTTGTAACTGGGTTAGCTGATAATTTGTTTATTATAGATAAAAAACAGGCTCCCATAAATACCATTAAGCAGTGTATATATGAATATCTTGCTACTTCACCGCTAAAAAAATATCTTAATGTATCTTCTGTTTTGGGGACAAAAATAATTGCCACTATACTTCCTGTTAGCATTGTTATAGAAGAATAAGACAGAAAAGCTTGATTATCATTGGGATTAAACAACCATAATATTAAACCATATAAACAGGCAAATAAATAAAAAAATGGAGCACCAGTCCATGTAGAAATAAATAACGCTGTAATAATAGTACCTGCATAAACATAAGCGTGCTTTTCTGTTTTTATATAAAAAGCTCCAAATATTATCCATGTCCAGATAAAAAAGTTTATGATGAAATCATAGTCTAATTTTAGAAAACCAGCCATCATCATTGATGCATATCCTGGAAGCATACCTATAGCACAGAATAGAGTTAAAGTTTTATTATTACTTATTTTATAAATGGATAACAATAAAAATAGAATAGTAAGCCACGGAATTATAATAGGGAAAACTCCTGCTATATAAATAGGATCAATACTTAAAGTTGGAAATATGGTATAAATAATATTTACAGAACTAACAAGGAACCACATGTAAAAAGGTGCAAAACCTGTTTTTGTTTCATATGGAAAAGCTGCGTAGTTATCAGTAGTTAAAACTTTTCCTTTTAATAAAGATTGTTCTAATTGTCTAGCAAAAAGGAGAGAATCTGGGTCTTCCTGTTGAAAGTAGCCTTTCCAGACCTCTGGATAAAAGAGGGAAGATATTAGCCACATAAATATGATTAATGATACTATAGCTAAGCAGAAATAAAATTGCAGTTCTCTAGTTGTCTTTTTTGAAATTGTCATTTTAAGTTTTAATTCTCTTGGTAAATGAGGGAAGTTATAAGGTAACAATGAAATCTCATTTAATCTTACACCATCATTAGATAATATACAATATTCTCTCTTTTCTCTCATCTCTAAGTAGTAGTTCTTTTTTATCCGATATTATAACAATACAATATTTGATAAAAAATTCACAAAAATTTTTCTTCTTCTCTTGACATAAAAAAAATTATCCCTATATTGTACATAGAATAATTAGGAGTACCAATTATGAATAAAAGAAAATCAGGCTTCACTCTTATGGAAATAATGGTTGTTATCATAGTTATAGCCGTTCTTGCATCTGTTGCAGGTCCTATGATTGGTTCCATTACTGACCAGGGTCGTGCTTCTGCTACCAAATCTAAAATGTCATCTTTGAAATCCGCTCTATTAGCATATCAAACAGACGTTGGTAGACTTCCACATTTAGGTTGTGCTAAAAAAGCATCAAATTATGACCAGGATTCATTATTAAGTAATAGTGACGAAAATAAAAATGTTCTTTATAGTAACTCTAATATTGGTTACGGTTCAACTCCTCCTGGTAATTACTCTAGAAGATGGAAAGGGCCTTACATGGATTCTGACCCTTCTGATTTTATGATGGATTCTTGGGGTAACAGACTAAGATATACTGCTAAGGGAAAGAACATTTATCTTTGGTCTGCTGGTCCCGATGGAAGTTTTTATGAACCAGTTAATCAGGCTTTTAAAGACCAGTCGAATGCAGAAAAAGAATGCGATGACATTGTTATTTCTGTTGCACGTTTAAAAAGTTCTGTAAAATAAATTAATATTCATTTCTTTTATATTTTGTTGATATAGATTATTTTTAGTTTCTAAATTAGAGTTATAATCAAAACTATGAATGTTATATCAAATAAATATAAATATCGATTTAGCAATAATAGGTTTGGTTTTACTCTGATGGAAATAATGGTAGTAATTATAGTTATTGCTATTTTGGCTTCTGTTGGTGGTTCAATGGTTGTTTCTTTTGTTGACCAAGGTCGTAGATCTGCTACCAAAGAAAAATTAGCTCAATTAAAAAAGGGATTTTTAGCTTATCAAGCAGATGTTGGAAGAATGCCTCATATTGGTTTAGCAAAATGTTCTGGATGTAAACAAGCTTATAATATGGATTTATTAGATGATATTCTTAGCTATAATGATGACAATAAGAATGTTTTGCTTACAGGCGATGTTAATGTTGGAATGAAAATGAGGCAATACAAAAAAAGATGGCGTGGTCCTTATATGGATTCTGAGCCAAGTGATTTTATGTATGATGCTTGGGGTAATCCCATTTATTATGTAGCAGATGAAAGGAATATATATCTTTGGTCATATGGACCAGAACCATATACTCCAGATGATACTTCTCCAAAAGAAGTTTTTAAAAGAGTTCAAAATGAGGATGAATATACGGATGATTTAATTGTTTCTATAAAGCGTTTTAAAAAAAAGCTAAACTAGATATTTTTTATCAGGTTTAGCTTTTTTTGTTAATCATAGTCATCTATGCATAGTTGTTACTTCATGCTGGCACTCATTTGGAATAGTGGCATGAAAACGGAGAGAGCGATAGTACCGATAATAATACCCATAACAACGGTAAGAATAGGAGTAATGGCGGCAGTTAGACCGTCAAGAGCTTCTTTAACGTCGCGGTCATAAAAGTCAGCGGCTTTAGAAAGCATTACGTCTAGGTTACCAGAGTTTTCCCCGACTTCAATCATTTTCTTTACCATTGGCGGGAAAACGTCTACTTTTACAAGTGTGCTTGCTAAGGTATTGCCTTGTTGAACCCCTATTGCCATATCTGCTATCATTTTTTCCATAATTGGGTTGCCCATAACTGAAGCAGTTATTTGAAGAGCTTGCATAATGGGAACGCCTGCGCCAAGTAGAGAACAGAATGTTCTCGCAAAACGGCTGACAGCAATTTTCTGAGTAAGATTACCAATAATAGGTGCTTTTAAACTGAATATGGCGACCAGTTTTTGCCCTGGTTTAGTTTTTAGGGCTAGAAATACTAATACGCCTATGCCAACAGCACCTCCAGCACAAAGCAAATAGTGTTCAAGTAAGGCGTCTGATGCAAACATCATCATCTCGGTAATTTTTGGCAAGTCTGTTTTCATTTTTTTGAACATAACGGCGAAGTTAGGGAAAATTTTAACTAGAAGGAAAATGACACCTAATACCGCTAAAACAAGCTGAATTACAGGCATCATTAAGGCTCCTTTGATTTTACCTCTGATTTCAGCATCAGCTTCAGCGAAAGAGGCTAGTCTTTGCAAAACAGAGTCTAGCATACCACCAGCTTCACCTGCTTCACACATATTACAGTAAATTCTGTCAAAGACTTTAGGGTGCTTACGAATTGCTACAGAAAAAGATACCCCTGATTGCAAATCCTTCCCTACGGATTCTAGAACCCCTTTAAAATAAGGATTACTAGTTTGGTCAGCCATGATACCTACTGCTTCAACCAGTGGAATAGCTGCCCCAACCAGAGTAGAAAGCTGAGTGGTGAATACCATCATTTCTTTAGCAGTAACTTTTCCACCAAAAAGGCTCCCACCTGCTTTTTTCTTTATTTCTGTCGCTTTAACAAGATAAAAACCTTTATCTGAAAGGCGAGAGGATAGCTCTTGCATATTTGGAGCTTCGAGTTGGGTTTTTAGTATTTCACCCTTAGAATCCTTTACTTCACATTCGTATCTTGCCATTATTGACCTCTATTTCCTTGATTAATCTGAACGTGCAAGAGCAAAAACCTCTTCTGGTGTAGTGAGACCTTGCTGGAATTTAACAACGATGTCGTCTTTCAGACTTTTCATTCCAAGTCTTAAAGCTTCTGCTTTAAGATCATCAGGACCAACTTTTTGTATAATCATTCTTCTTAGGTTTTCGTGTGTGTACATAACTTCGTGAACCCCAACACGGCCTTTATATCCTGTTTTACCACATTTTTCACAGCCCTTACCTCTGTAATAAGTCTGATTGATAGCTTCAGGTGGAAGTCCTAAGTCAGATATGGTTTCAGGAGTTATTGTTGTGTCGACATCTTTACAGAATTTGCATACTCTTCTGGCAAGACGCTGAGAAACGATACAGAGTAGGGCGGAAGAAACAAGGAATGGTTCAACGCCCATATCAACTAGACGAATAGCTGTACTTGGAGCATCGTTAGTATGAAGAGTAGCGAAAACCAAGTGACCTGTTAATGCAGCTTCAACCGCGATACTAGCTGTTTCTTCGTCACGAATTTCCCCTAACATGATAACGTCTGGGTCTTGTCTCAAAAAGGCACGAAGCACTGAGGCGAATGTCAGTTCAATTTCTGGTCTTACTTGAACCTGATTAATAAACTTAAGTTTGTATTCAACCGGATTTTCAACTGTACAAATATTTATGTCAGGGCCTTTAATTGCATTAAGACAAGAATAAAGGGTAGTTGTTTTCCCTGAACCAGTAGGGCCTGTAACAAGACACATTCCGTTTGGAGAGCTAATAGCTTTTTTTACAAGGCCAAAATTAAAAGGAGTAAACCCCATCTGGTCTAACTGAACATTAACATTAGATTTATCAAGAATTCTAAGACAGGCTTTTTCACCCCAGGCGGTCGGAATTGTATTGACACGGAAGTCTATAGGTTTATCCATAATGGTCATCTGAATACGACCATCTTGTGGAATACGGCGTTCAGAAATATCCATACCGCTCAAAATCTTAATTCTTGACATAACTGAAGGTAATGCTTCAGGCTGAAGGTTCATTGAAACCTGCAAAGTTCCGTCTATACGAAGTCTAACTCTTAATTCGCCTTCATCTGGTTCTATATGAATATCTGAAGCGCCTTTTTGAACTGCAGAAGTTAAGACTAGATTAACAAGTTTGATAATAGGTGTTTCTTCAGAAGCTTTCTTTAAACCGTCTAACGCTGAGTTGCTACCGCCACCGCTGCCTTCATCCCCTACGGATAATGCATTCAACGCATCGGCCATAGCGCCAGCAACATAAAGTTTATCAGTTGTTTCAGCAATCTGGTTTTCAGAACAAATAGCTCTTATGACTTCGCAGTTGTTTTGGAACTGAATTTCGTCGACGATGAAAACGTCGAGTGGGTCTGCCATTCCTATCATTAATTGATTGTTTTCAAAACTGATAGGAACCAGGATATGCTTTCGGCATATCTTTTCGGGAACCATTTTTAAAACTTCAGGTTTTATTTCAACTTTACTTAAATCGACGTAAGGAACTTTAAGCTGTTTGCCTAATGTTGGAAGCAGCTTTTCATCAGTGAGATAGCCGAGCTCAATAAGAACTTGACCTATACGCTTTCCACGCTTTTTTTGTTCAGCTAAAGCGATGTTTAGTTCTTTTTCACCGATATGCCCGGCTTCTATTAAAAGTTGACCGATTTTCTTTCGCTTAAACATAATTTAACAAACTATTTTACACTGTATTTGTTTTTTATGCAATGGTAGATAGTTAAACAGAGGGGAAGATTAATCGCCAATCGCCAACCGACTACTATTGTGCTGATTCCCAATATTTTCTGCGGGCTTCCATGTAATGAGGATTGAGCTTGATTGCTTGTCTGAACTGTTCCATTGCTTCATCGTCATCACCTTTTTTCTTTAAAATTATACCAAGGTGGAAATGCAAGTCTGCATAATCAGGATGAAGTTTGAGCAAACGTCGGTATTCAGCTTCTGCCTGGTCTAAAAGCCCTAAGTCTGAGAAAATAGCACCAAAATCAATTGTAACACTGCTTTTTGAAAGTTTGTTTGATATTGTGTCTTCTAGAATCAGACGATATTCTTTCATTGCTTTAGCTGAAAGACCTTGTTCTTCATATATTCTACCAATATAATATCGAGCTGCTGCATATTTAGGATTTATGTTCAATGCATTTGTAAAACTGGAAAAAGCTTTATCGTAAACTTTATTTTCAAAGAAAACCAGACCTATATTGAAATGTGCATCAGCAAATTTGGGGTTTAAAGACAAAACTGATTCATAAGCTGCAACGGCCTGGTCTCGGTCACCTAATTCTCTATAGGAATGACCTAAATGAGTATAATAAACAGGGTTTTTGGGATTTTTGTTAACTGCTTTTACATAACAAAAAGAAGCTTTATCATATTGCTTTTTTAAAAAGAAAGCATTACCAAGATAAAAGAGTTTTTCATGGTCGTTAGGTTGAACTCTTAGATGCTTAATGCATGCATCTATAACTTCATCTAACATTTCTTCATTATAAACGGTTTCCGCCATTATAAATCCCTCAATTATTTATCAGTCAGTTTTTAAAATTGCTTTTATATCTTTTGCCTGTTTCGTTCTTGGCTCCATATGACGAAAAGCTGGTTTATCTACAACATAGTTTCGCAATACTTCAAGACATTCATAGTTTCGCTTTTGTAAGCTTTCTCTAAGTTCTTGGAAAACAGGGGCTAAGATTTTTAATGCTTCTTCGTCGTTTTCATAAGAATCTTTGGTGAAAAACCTTACCTTATGTATTATACCATTATCACGCCTGTAAATGTCTAGTTCTGGTTCATCTAGTTTTTGAGAACGGACAGAATAGTTTCTTGCATCAAAAAAGTGTTGTCTTTCATAATCCTCAAATAAAGTGGCACCCCATATGTAAGGGGTTTTAAACATCCAGAGTGGGAAAATAGGACCTAATATATTTTTCATTGAATCCAGAAGTTCATAGTTGTATTCATCTTCATGCACAATAACAGTAAGATTATTGTTTTGAAGGGAAAAACTTCCTCCATCACTAAAAATACCTTCTATTTTTGTTATTTTTTCAGGCTTAGGAATACTTAATATAATCTTTTTTGTTCGGTCGTTGATAGTTTTAAAAAACTCATCAGGCCTGTCTTCAAATTGAATTAAGATATTTTCCACAGGAAATTCAAAAGCACGTTCCAGAGTATTTTTAAATATATCTTTGTCCTTGCGGCTACTGAAAAATATGTGGGTTTCAATTATTGGTGATTCGTTACTCATTTTTTTACTCCGCCTTTAGATAGATTATACTATGATCTTCTTCTGGAAGTTCATTAGAATTATTACCTTTGATTTCCTTAATAAGATTGTTTAACATTTCTTCTGCATCTTGTTCTGGTAATTTGTCTAGAATATTCTTTAAATCCTCATTGCTGACACGTTCTAGTCCTTGACCAGGATGGTCGGTTATACCATCTGTATGTAAAAGAATACCATCTCCAGGCATGATATTTATTAACTGATCTTTATATGGCTCAGTCCCTTGATTAAATAAGCCTAAGGGTATTCCTGTTTCTAATTCAGGTATTTCTGCAAAACCGCTTCTTGTTCTATTTATAATTGGAAGGGTGTTACCCGCCATTGTTACTGTTATCTGGTTATCTATTGGACTAAATGTTATTGCAGTTACATCAACAAAAAGTTCAGGCATCATTTCTGAGTTAAGATAATTTGAGATTTTGTTTAATAATTTTGCTGGACTTTGGAAGTTATCTATAAAACATCTTATTATCAGCTTAAGTTTATTTATATAGATTGCAGCATTTATCCCATAGCCCGAACATTTCCCAAATAATATCATATATTTATCTGTATTTATATTCAGAATATCCATAAAATCAGCTCGATTAGCCGATGGATAAATATATTTGGCGATTTCCCAACCTGGTATGGTAGGTATAGAAGCTGGAAACATATAATCATAAAGATTATATAATATTTGTTCTGATTCTTTCTTCTTGTTGGTTTTTGTATCTGTATTTTTTTGCTTGTTGAATCTATGATGATTTTCTATAACCAGTGATAAACCTTTACAGAATTCATTGATTATGCGTGTTTCCATAGGTGAAAGTTTGTCTTTCCCCATTTCTACTAATATACCGTAAACTTTTGAATAAAGCTCTATAGTAAAGATTAAGCCTTTTACTTTGTTTTCGTTAACAAATTCTATTGCCTTAGAGCTTCCTCCAGAGTTTATTAAACTATCATAATCTGTTAGATTTTTTATTTTAGTGGATATTTCTTTTATTAATGGGTCTTCCTCAAGAATACTCTGTTGTTGGTTAGATGAATTTATTTTTGATGCTGCAATAAATTCCAAATCTTTATTAATACAGGCAAAACAGGAAAAAACAGGTTCTTTTAATATTTCTGATAGTATTTTTAAACCGAAAGATACTTTTTCTTTCAAACCTTTTTCAGGATTGATTAAATGTAGATTATAGTGCAAGTAAGAAAGTATTTCTGCCTCAGTCTTGGTTTGTTTTACTTCTTCACTTCTTTTTTCATTAACGTTGTCATAGGTGTAGCAGTATATAATGATACTGACTAAAATAGAAAAAACTGCGGAAGATAACATGGCTGTATTTTTCATTTCCTCGTTAAAAAATCCGCATAAGAAAATAATAAAACTGACTGCCGCTAAGGGCAGACAGTATTTAATTATTATAAGATTTTTTCTGGAGCTTTCTGTCACATTTAGGAATCTACGTTAGACTTATCATGCTGCACGATAATTTTCGTAGGATCTTTCTGAAGATTCTTCTAATTCTCTGCAATGATTAGATAATGCTTCTATAGCTAATGGATCACCGATTTTTGCTAATGCTTCACCTGCTGCTAAGCTTACTTCTTCTCTAGAATCATTTAAAGCTTCTATTAAAGCTTCGACAACAGCGGTTCCTCTTCGGTCACCAAGTTGAAGACAAGCAATACGTCTGACTCTCCAGTCTGGACTTTTCAAACCCTTGATATATCTCCAGGTTTGGTCTACTGGGGTTACAGAAGCTAATGGAACGATTTTCTTCTTTTTTAAAGTAGAGCTTTTGTTGGAAGTTTTATCTAACTTTAATGAAATGTAATTATATATTTTTTCAATAACAAACCAACCAACGAAGTAAACAATGGTTAGCGCTAGTATTTTAATTCCGATATTTAACATTATAAAAGCCTCCAAAAATCTATTTGACTTGTTTATCGGCTTTTATTCGTAAAATATTTAGAGGATAGAATTCTAACAATTAAGCTGTGGCTGTATTTGTGATTTCTATTGGCCAGTTATCTTTTGAAACTTCTAAACTACCTTTTAATACTTTTAATAAAGCTTTAATCGCGGGGGTTCTAAAACCGAAAGTTGCTCCCTTAGTTTTTGCAAAATCACATTCAAAGATATCATAGGGATTTCGTAAGGCTATGACTATTATTTTCTTATCTTTTGATAGTTCTTTTGCAGCTTCAATCTGTTCTTTAAATAAATGACCATTGTATGTCATAAAAACAATTCTTGAAGAGGGGACTGATTTCGCTATGTTAATAATTTCGGCTTTTGAGGCCTTAGGATTATATATTACTGTTTGACAATGAGGAAAATCTGAATGAATTATATTTTCTAGACTTTTGTCTTTATGCTCTTCTTCTACTTGAACTAGTGATGATATTAAAGGAAGAACAAATAGAGTATCTTTATCATTTTTAACCGGTATGTCGTTTTTATCAACGGTTAAAAATTTAATAGATTTCTCTGAAGCTTCTGTTATTAATGATTTATGTTGCTCATGCAAATGGTCTATATCAGGTTCTTGACTATTGGTTCTTATTCTGTTCTTGGCATTGGTAATTCTTTCCAGACTTTCTTCTAGTCTTTGACCTGCTCTAGAATTTGATTCAATTTCTTTTAATACTCTTTCTGCCGCAGCTCTTTGTTGATCTAGGGTATGGCATATTAATAACTGGTCTGCTCCAGCCATAAATGAATCAAGAGCAGCTTGAGCTATACCAAATGATTCTGTAATAGCACCCATTTCTAAGTCATCTGTGATTACAAGGCCTTTGAACTTTAATTCATCTCGGAGTAAATCTGTTAAAACAGCTTTTGAAAGTGTTATTGGTAAATTTTCTGTTTTTTCAAAAGCAGGGAAAAATACGTGAGATGTCATTATTGCTGCAACATCGTTTTCTATAGCTTTTTTAAATGGGAAAAGTTCAAAAGAACGTAATCGTTCTGCTGAGTAAGGAATAGTTGGCAGAGTTAAATGAGAATCTTTTTGGGCGTGACCTTTCCCTGGAAAGTGTTTGGCACAGGCTAATACTCCTGCTGATTGAAGACCTCTTATGGCAGAAATGCCAAATTGAGCTACTTTTTCTGGGGTATCAGAAAATGAGCGAGCGCCTATACCTGGATTGCTTGGGTGATTTATATCTAAAACAGGAGCTAAATTCCAGTTTAAACCCAAAGCTAACATTTCTTCGCCTATTGCTTTGTAAACATTTTCAGTTAAGTTTCTGTCATTTGTGGCTGCTAATGCCATTGCAGAAGGGAAAAGACTTCCATGACTAAGTATTCTTAAAACTAGACCACCTTCTTGGTCTATAGCTGTAAAAAGCTTTGTTCCCGATGCTTCTTCTATTCTTTTTAATGTTTGAGGTAATTTTAAAGGGTCTGAAAGATTCCTTGCAAAAACAATAACTCCACCTATTCCCCATTCTTCAACAAAAGAAAGAAAATCGTCTGAAGGTTCTTCACCTTGATAACCAATAATAAATAATTTCCCAATCTGCTTTTTATTCATATGAGCCTCACTTATTTTGTTTGAATATATTATATATTATTAAGCAGGTTTGTACAATATAATCTCTAATATTATGTTATAGAGGAGTTTTATTTAATTTATTTAGGTATTTTACTTTACTTCTTACATAATGTATAATACTTACGCACTTACGTAAGGAGACAATAATGTACTGTTTCAGATGCGGGAGAAAATTACCTGGACGAGAAATAAACTGTCCTGATTGTGATACACCTAAAAAAAGAAGACAAAGACGTCATAAAAGAATGATTTTAGGGCTATTTATATTCTTGTCGGGAGCCTTTGTTGGAAGCTTTTTTGATACATATATTTTTAAGGGCGAGGTTTGGAAGCATTCTTTCTTTAATCAATGGATAAAAACAGATTCTGCTCCAGAAAAAAAGAGCGAAGCTGTTGCTTCTGATGCTGCTGATATAAAGGTTGAAGTAAGATATGACAACAATAAGACCACTACATTGTATTCTGAAAAAGAAGACGTTAGTGGTTTTATTCCTTTAAATGAGAATACTAAAGAAATAAAAGGAAATGAAAATTTACCTCAATCGGCTGAAGCTTTCCCTAAAAAACAGTCTGAAGTTAAAGTAGAAAAAAGTGAATCTAGAGAAGAAAGTATTACTAAAGAAACTGATTCTAGTGAAATACAAAAACAGGAGGTCGCTGCTCAAACAGCAAGTGAACCTTCACTTGATACAATAAAAGATATAAATGAAAATGATACAGCTACTTCTTCAGAAGCTACTAATAAATCTAAAAACACTGATGAAGTTATTATAGTTGAAGAGTTTGATAATGGTAATACTGAAATAACTAATTCTGCTTCAGAAACTACGCTCTTTACTGAAAAGGCAGATGAAAATATTCCTGAAACAAATAAGTTCCCTGATGGGCCACTTGTTTATAAAAATGTTTCATTAATTGAACAGGCAGACAGAGATAGTTATCATGGTTTTTTGTCTAGAAACGGGAAAGAACTTGTTTTTGCTTCAAACAGAACTGATTATAATGGGAAACCAACTTTCCAGTGTTTTGTAAAATCTCCATCAGAAAAAGCTGCTGCCAAAAAAGTATTTGAATGGAATGGTAATGTCTGGACTCCAGAAATAACTCCAGATGGCAATATGATAGTATTTTCTAGTGATAGTGTTAAGCCTGAACATATTTTTCTTTACGATAGAAAAAGTGGAAACAGCATGCCCATTACTTCTGGAAATACAAAGAATATGATGCCTTGTATTTCTCCTGATGGTAAGAAAATAGCTTTTGTCTCTAATAGAGGTGATGGCAAAAATAGAATCTATGTAGTTGAGTTATTTAATAAGAATAAAATTACTCAGATTACCAAAGGTAATGTTAATGATAGAGAACCAAGATGGACACCAGATGGAAAAAGTTTAATTTTTACTCGAATTATAGAAAATATGAAGATATCTCATATAATGAAAGTAAACTTGGAACCATTAGGAGAACCTGTGGCTCTTGTTAAAGATAATTCAAGAAACTGGATGGCTGATGTTTCGCCAGATAATAAGCTGTTAGCTTATACTAGATCTTTAAATGCCGGCGGGAGTAAGAATGTTATTGTTCTTCAGGATTTATCTTCTGGTAAAGAAGAAATACTTAATTTCCCAGGTATTTATGAAAGTTTCAGACCTGTATGGAATGCTGACTGTTCTGGATTTGTTTTTCACGTAGCAAAAAAGAATGGAAAATGCATTTATCAAGCTAATTTTTCAAGGGAATAGTTATTTTGCATTCCAGTTTTGATGATATAGTTTTTGCTATTATTCTAGTTTTTCCAATAGTAATTTTCTATGCCATTTTACAAAAGCATTGGCTGGATAAGGATTTACGAAAAGCATTTTGGAACGGGATAATTGCAGGTTGTTTTTCTATATTTCTGGTTAGAGTTATTTATGTTCCAATAGAATTATATTTAGGGGGTGAAATTAGAGCCTTCATCTCTGCTCCAAGAGAATGGTATATTACTCTAATAGCTTGTATAGGAATTATAGGTTTTGTTGAAGAAGGCTTTAAAACCCTTGGAGCACATATTGTTTGTTGTTTAAATAGGGAAGGGGGATTCAGACCTACCTTTGTTTTTATAAGTTTTGCGGGCTGTGCCTTATCATTTTCTTTTTTAGAAAATATTCAATATTATATTGTTTATGGGGCATCTGTTGTTTTGCCTAGAGTTCTGGTTAGTTCACTAGCGCATTTATCTTTTGCATGTATATGCAGTTATTTTTCTTCATCTGCTTTTTTACTTATTAAGTCCCCAGTGAAAACAGCTTTTCTTCTAAATATAGGTATTCTTTCTGCTTCATTTTTACATGGATTATTTGATTATTTGTTGTTTAAATATTCTATAATGGTTATTAGTGGAATTATACTTGCAATGCTTTCTTTTGCTTTGTTTATTATGTATGAAATTTGGATACAAGCTTTAAAAAAAGATATTCCACCAATGGGATTTCTTGCTGTTTGTTCTAGTTGTAGAGCTTTAACTGTTGACAGAATACGCTTTTGTCCTTTTTGTGGTAAAAGAGTAAGGAAAATCGATACTCTGCCAACAATTATAAAGAAAAGTGATACAGATGGAAATTAGAACTTCAGATTATCTTCTCTTGTCCAACCTGTTTTGGCTCCATTGCTGAATGTTATTTCAAACCATTGATACTGGTCTACTTGTTTAACACTCTTAATTCCTACTGTGGTTCCTTTTGGAAGTTTTATTAGTTTTGCGCTTTGAGTAGTTGGAGCTTCTCTTATATTTGCACCATTCTGTTGAGAAATTGTTCCTTTTTTAGGAAGTTCTTTACCGTTGGTATAGGTTATAACGCTATCTGTCAATAAGGCTGAAGTAGCTATACCTATAATAGTTTTACTAGTTTCAAGTTCTTTTTCTATTTTAGCTTGAGTTAGTTGTTCTTTATTTATATTTTCTATTTTTTTGTCAGTTGTTTTATTTACTGCATTTTCTACAATATTAGCTGGACCTTGAACCAAATAGTCGTCTATAGACCAACCTTTCTTTTTGTTAAAGTCCCATTGAATGTATGTCCAACCATCTTTTTTTTCTTTTACAACACCTCTGGTTCCTTTGGCAACTTTGAACATGAATTTGCCTTTTTTATCGGGTGTTTCTCTAACGTTAAGACCATTGGTAGATGCATAGGCATACCAGCGTGGACCATCTGGAGAAAAGGTTGAAATATCATTAGCTGGTTTTTGTGTATTAGTTTTATCTGAATTTGCAGAATTGGAAGTAACTGTTGTAGAAGAAGATGAAATCTTGTCAGATACGGGTAATGCTTTTGATGCGTCTGCTGGTTGATTATTAGGTGTTTTAGATACATCTAAACTACTTGAAGAAGTATCTGATTTATCGTTATACAGAACTTTTTCTGAATTTTGTTCGTTGTTTGAAGTGTTTGGTTTATTTGAAACAGTATTGTTTTGGGTACTTGTTAATTCCATGAGCCTAAACATATACTTGCCCATGAATATACCCAAGGCTACAACAGCCAACATTGCTACAATTATAGATATTATCTTCGTCTTTTTCAAGTCAACTTCTCCTCAAAAGAGTTCAAAAAGGGTATGACTTGATATTAGTACGAATATTTATTTGTGTCAATAGTATAAAAGATTTTTATTGTAGCTATTTTAATTAGTGAGAACCGGGAACCTGATTCAAAGCATTTGGTATTGTATCAAAATAGAAATTTTTTAAAGTCCCAGATACGCTAGTTAAAGCAGCTACTGCGACTATTGCAATCAAACCAATTATAAGAGCATACTCAACCAAACCCTGACCGGATCTTTTGTTTTTTCTTTGCATTGTTTTCTCTCTCTTTTTTGATAAGGTTATAACAAAAAAGGCAGGCATAGCCTGCCTTTTTTTGAGGTAAACAGATTAATCAGGGATTTACACCGTTACCTTGATTTGCAGTGCTGAGCTTGTCATTGATGTTGCCGAAGAGACCGCTTACGCTTGTACCAGCTGCAGAAAGAGCTGCGATAGCTACGATTGCAATCAAACCAATGATGAGAGCATATTCTACAAGACCTTGTCCTTCTTCTTCTCTAAAGAAACGATTCATATTAATTCCTCCTGAGTATTTTTGGCACTCGCCACAAATAATTATTGCAAATGTAATGCCAAAATGCAACTAATTTTTTTAATTTTTTTAAATTTTTGGTGAAAGTATGGCTATTACAGGCTTTTAGAGCAATAAAAACTATGTACCGAGCAATAAAAATCCTAAAAACTATTAAAAAAAAGATATAAATTTATGATAAAAACATGAACAGGGAAAAATTTCCCTGTTAGTAGGGAAATTTTTGGGGAAAATTATCCTTGCTGAGAGGGAAAATTTCCCTCGTTTTTGGAGAGAAATTTATTCTATGTATGGGTTGGTTTCTCTAATGATGCCCCAAGGATTCGAATTGTTCGGATAAGGTTGTCTTAGACGATAGTCATAGGTTTCACCTGTGATATCTTTCATAAGCATAATATCAGAAGTTGTTGTACTGTCTATATGTGGAGAACAATTAATATAAGCATTTTCTGCAGTAAAACCTTCTATATTGTTTGGACCAAATACTGGTTCCGAATTAACTCCAAGATATTCTATGCATTTTTTCCCTTCAGAATATAAGCTTCTTTCTGCCATAAATAGATTCTTTTGAATATTTGGTATTTCAGCTTTTAATTGAATAGCATAAGGAGAATCAAATACAGAGTTTTCAATTCTTTGGCATTTTCCATTTATTTGTAAAGCTAATGAAGAAGGTGAAACAAAAAGATTGTTTAAAAATTCAACAATACCACCGTTTTCATCACTAATAATTCCTATATCTGTATATTCAAGCATATTGCTGTCTGTTATACTTAATCCAGAATTGTTTGAAGATATTACACAGTTTGTAGGGTGAATGAATGTACTGTTCTGAAGATGAATAGAGTTATTGTTAGTGAGAACAGCACCTGTTGTACAACGTTTGGTTAAAATATTGTCTACAACTAAATCTTTGCTTTCAGTAATTTCTATCCCAGTATTACAATTTATCAGTTCAATTTTTGATAATATAATTTCTGAATTATTAACGCTTATTCCTTTATCTGCATCAGATATTATAAAATTAGCCATTGTATTGGATACATTGGAAGAGTTTATTATATTAATGCCTTTCCAGGAAGCTTTTGCAGGATTGGATTTATTAGCAGCTATTGTAATCGGAAGTGTATTTCCAGCAGAAGCCACTATTGTACCATTAACATTAATTTCAATTAATTCGCTGGTTCCAGCATTTAAACCATCTATTTCATCAATTAAAATTTTAACTCCACCGTCAATATGGAGAGCACCAAACTCAGTAATATTTATATCACCTTTAACAATATATGGGCTGTTTGCTAAAGTCCAGTGTACTTCAGATGAAATATTACCTGGAACAAGTATTTCTGTAACGTTATTATATCCACTTTCATTATTTGCTTGATCTATTGCTGTAACATGATAAAAATATTTTTTACCAGGAACAACAGTATTATCTGTAAATCTTTCCTGACCTCTTGCCATAAAACCATTGCTGACTTCTGTAAAGTCACCATTGGAAACTTCACTTCTATATATTTTGTAACCTTTAAGATCAGCTTCATAATTTGGTTGCCAAAAAACAACTACCTGTCCAGGTATTCCATTTAAAGCAGATTCAACATTAGTTGGTGGAACAGGAGCATTGCCATCTTCAAAAGAATTTAGAGTAGAAAAAGTTGAGATTGTTGAGCTTTCAATACTCTGACCTTCACGGCTAGCACTAATTTTAAAGTAATATGTCTTTTCTGGTTCAAGATTTGTTAATTCAAAGGTATGAGTTGTAGTATAAAGATTGCTTTTTTCTCTGGCATATTTCCCTAAGGATTCTGTTAAACCATATTCTATTACCGCATTAGTATAATCAGAAGTTTTCCAACTGATTAAAGCTGTAGTAGCAGTTGTTTTTTCTACTTTTATATCTGAATAAGTAAAACTAAGTCTTTGAACAGATACATCGTCAACATAGGTTGTCATACCTGAATAAACAGGTGCTTTAAAGATAGTAGATCTATAGCCATTTGCTGTAATTACAAAATTTTGGGTTCCGAAACCGACTCCATCTACTACATAATGACCGTTTTCATCGGTTAAACCCCATCTTGTGTTGTCGTATTCCCATTCTACTAGGACGTCTTTAAGACCTTTCCCTGTTAAATCAACAATTTTCCCCTCAATAGCGCCCTCTCTAGGCTTTACATCATCTGAACAACCGATAAGTAATGCAGATAAGATTAGAAAGACTGAGGCTATTCCAAGTAAACTTAGTCTTTTAAAGATATAGATTCTATTATTATTACCGCTAAACATCGTCTTTAAAATCCCACCTTAATATTTATAGAGGTTGTTCAGAACTATTTATTTGATACCGAGTATTACAAATTTGTTTTCAATTATTACCCTTTTACCTGTTATGGAAGTCTCAAACAGGCTTCTTTGGCAAACCTTGCAATTTGAGTATTTGGAGGAGAATTTTCTCCAGCACGTTTATAGCAGGCCTTAGCTTCCTTTAAGAGATTCTTTTCTTCGTATGCTTGACCTAAGTAGAAGCAGGCGTAAGAATCAGAAGGATTTATATTAACTACTCTTACCAATGCATCTATTGCTGAATCAATTAGATGTTTATCTAAGTAGGCTACACCAATATTATAGAGAATATATGGATCATCTGGGTTTATCTGAATTGCTCTTTGAAGCGCATAAATAGCTCCATCCAGTTGACCAGCGTCATATAGGGAAACACCGAGATGTGAGTGAGAATAAGCATCATCATTATCAAGTTCGATAGATTTTGAGAAAGCTTTAATTGCTTCAGGTATACGTCCTGAATTTTTGTATAAAACTCCGAGACTATACTGAGAGAAAGCATCGTCAGGATTTATAGAAATAGCTTTTTTGAAAGCTTCTTCGGCCATTTCAGTTTTGCCAATACTTCTATAAATACTTCCTAAGAGATAATGAGAGTAGAATTTACCGCTATCAAGTCTTAAACTCATTGTTATACAGTTAATAGCATTGTCGAATTCGCCAAGATTTTTATAGACAGAAGCTAGAGCGGTTAAAACATTTGCATTGCAGTCATCTAGTCTTAATAGGTCTTCAAATGCTTCACGAGCTTCAGACATCATACCGTTATTTTTATAGATTAAACCTAGTAAAAATCTGCTGTCTGAATCAGTAGGATCTAGTTTTATTGTTCTCTTAATAGAAGAGATAGCTTCTTCTAATCTTCCCTGATTTAAATAAGCCTTACCCAAATGGAAGAAAGCTTCTTGGAATTCAGGGTCTAGTTCAATTGTCTTATGCCATGAATTAATTGCTTGTTCAGATTTTCCAACACTTTTATATGCTATACCAAGCTGTAGATGTGCATGTGAGAAATCCGGATCCAAAGCAACGGCTTTTTCCCATTCTCTGATAGCTTCATCAAGTTGACCTTTTTCTCTGTATGCCAGACCTAATCTATAGTGAGCACCTGCATTATCAGGATTTACAGTAACAGTTTTCTTCCATCTGGTAATGTTTTGATCGTCTATGCCTTTTAATCTGTAAATTACTTCAAGATTATAGTTGGCAAAGGTGTCATACGGATTAAGTGCAATAACTTTTCTGAATTCTAATATAGCTTCATCATAGAGTTCTTTGTTTTTATAAGCAGAAGCTAATTTGTAATGTGCTTCAGTATTGTTGGGGTTATTAGCAACTTCAGTTTTATATTTTTCTATCATCATGTCTATTTCAGTTTTGCTTTTTATAACTGCAATAGGCTTAACTAAAGGTTCATCACCAAGCTTTTTACGAATTTCACCTGCTTTATTCCAGTGAAATACAGCTTGATCACATTGACCTTTTACATCATATATTTCACCTAAAACATCGTGGGCTCGGCTTAAATTTGGGTTAAGGAAAAGACTTCTTTTCAATTCGCCAGTGGCATCATCAAGCATTCCCCTGTCTTTGTATGCCAGGGCTAAATTGAAATGGAGTTCAGCATCGTTTGAATTAATAGAGTTTTCAAGTTTGAATTGTTCGATTGCCTTTGCTATTTCGCCTTTTTTCCTGAGAACCATTCCTAAGAAAAGGTGAATTCTTGGATATTTTGAGTCGACTTTAACTACCTTTTTGAATTCAGAAAGTGCGGCATCGTCCATTCCTTGTTTTAAGAATGTTTGTCCAAGGTATAGATTGGCTTCTATTAATGAAGGTGAAATTGCTCCAACTCTTTTTAAAGCTTCAACTGCTTCATCATATTCCTGAGAAAAGAAATAAGCAAAACCAAGATTCAAGAAAGCGTAAGCATTGTCGGGATTGATTTTTATTGATTCTCGTAATTGCTTTATTGCTTCATCATATTTTTCTAAGGCAATATAGCATCTTCCAAGCTGGCAAATTGAATGAGCGTCTTCTGGATTCAAAAGAATTGCTTTTTTTAATTCAACTATAGCTTTCTTAGGTTTGCCAATTTCTAGATATACAGCACCAAGAGAGAAATGAGCATAGGCGTATTCTCTGTTTAGTTTTATAGCATTTTTCAGCCTGGTTATTGATTCATCATATAGTTTTTTCAGACGGAAAATCAAACCTAGCTGGAGATGGGCAAAAGCAAAATCTGGTTTTAAAGAAATGGCTTTTTTAAAGCGGATAATGGCTTCGTCAGACATTCCTTTTAATTTATAGATTACGCCAAGATTAGCATAAGGATATGCGTAACCTGGGTTATACATTATAGCTTTTTTGAATTCTACAATAGCTTCGTCAAGCATGCCTTTGTTACGGTAGGCAAGACCAACGAAATTGTGAGCGTAAGCGTCTTTAGGATTAATAGTTATGGCATCTCTAAAAACTTTGATTGCCATATCTGTATCACCTGATAATTCAAGTGCTCTTGCCAGCTGATAGTAAGCAAAAAAGTCTCGTGGATTTGCTTCTATTCTTTTTTTACAGTCCGTTATAATCTGATTGAACTTGTTTTCTATCATTGCTGGCCTCCAAAGCTACGGATAATCCTAATAATGGCAGTCTTTCTTTTATATAATTATGCCTTTGTAAAATAATCGGCAGAATGAAGCCAATAATGAATAGAAAAATTATCTGTAGATAAAAGGTGTAACTGAAGGCTCTATTGAGTGAAAAACGAGAAACTTGATTATTCTGTCGCAGTCAGATGATGAAACTATTATATATCTTACTTTTTTATTTGATTTTTCATCTAACCCGAATTGGAAACGGTAAGAGTTTTTCTGAAGGAGATTTGTTGCTCTAAGTAAGTCTGTTGGTGTTTTGAAGTATAAATTGCAAGTTTTAGAAACTTGGTTTATTTTTTGATAAACATACTCATTTCTTATGAAAAGCTTATTTATTCCGTAGCTTTGATTGGTTATATCAACTAGTTCGTTTGCACTGGTAAAGAAAAAGCCGTTAAACTCAAGAGATTTAAAGAATCTTTTTGTGAGTTTTTCTTTGTTTTCTTTATTAAAATAAATCATTGTGTTTCGGCAGAAAATAATGTCAAAAGTTCTTGGAGGCCATGTTTCCAAAAGATTCATATACTCAAATGTAACATCTTGTTTGAGTTCATCTTTTATTTTATAGCGATTGTCGTTCAATTTAATGAAGTATTTGTCTAGTATTTCCTGTTTTGTTTCTTTAAAGACATAAATATCATAAATGCCTTCTCTTGCTGTTTTGACAGCATCATAAGAAATATCACTGCCGAGAATATTAATTCTAATGTTGCTTGATTCAGGAATAGATTCTTTTATGGTAATAAGAATTGAATAGAGCTCTGCTCCTATAGAACAACCAGCAGACCATATATTGATCTCTTTTTTGTTGTTCTTTATTAATGTTGGAAGAATGTCTTTCCTTAGTATTTCAAAATGTTTGGGATGTCTGAAAAACCAGGTTTCATTGGTCGTTAAAGTATTGATAATATCGATTCTTAGTTTTAAGTCCTGTTTGCTTTTTAAGATAAGATCACTTGGATTAGGCGAATCATATTTTTCAAGAAGAGGGGCTAAATGATTCATGACAAAAGAATAACGTGAAGGAGGGAAACTTAAACCAGTTTCTCTAGAAAGAATTGAACAAAACAAATCTAAGCTTTTATTCATACGCAATTAATTCAACTATATAATAAAGAATGAATAAGTAGGAAAAATTAGAGATTTCTTAAACTACGAGGAAATACTCTACCCGCTATGACTTGCCAAGTTGGTCTCATTTGCCCTTTAATTTCTTCAGCGCATTTTTTGCATACAAAACGTTCTGTATTCTGGTATTTTAAATATTCTTCATCAGGAACATTGAATTCCGTCATTTTAAGGCATAAAGGGCATCGATCTTGCATATTTTTTTGTATTCTCCAATGCTTATACTAACATATTCTTTTATTTTTAGGCAATTAGATAAACATTAGAATTTTTCAAATTCTTCTTCGGTAGCACCTAAATCTTGCCAGGACAATACTACAAAGCCAGATAATTCTAAATTATTACCACTGTAGTCTTTATCATCTAACTTTAACAGGGTATCATCATATACTTTTTTTCTTGTTGGAGGATAGTAGGTATTTTCTGACACTGGGATTCTTTTTACATCATATAAACGAAGATTAGTTTCTGTTCCGAAAGTTCTATGAAGTAATCCTTTAGGACTTTTATACCATTGGTTTGAAATACCACCACCTGTTGATCCGGAATAACCGATTTCATTAAAGTATTTATCTACATCCGGACCAGAATAAAAAGTATTATTTTGCTTGCCGCATGAGATAAACATGCCGTTGGTAGTCATTTCAGGGTAATACAAATAATCACCCTGTTTATCTACTATAGATTGAGGGCTATCGGGTTCAACAAACTCTGTAACCGTATCTGTATCTATATTTTCATTACACATTTTTGCTCTAAGTTTAAACAAGAGCAAATCAACAGCACATTTTTTTACGTCGCTTATTGCTGCATTGCCAGTATAATCTTCTCCACCAGTATATTGGTTTTTAAATGCTTTCCATGTAACTTTGGTTAATTCTTCCAGGGCAGCATCATCGAATTTACCACCATTAGATTTATTATTATAAACATTTTCCATATCAGTGGTTAGACTAGAATCTGATATTTTAAATTTATCAGTAAAAGTAGCAATATTTGCTTTAAAGCCATCGATTGAATCTGAAGCAACAATATTTGGATTGCCGTTAGGAGATAATACTTTTTTAGCTTCGTCTTCATTTGGCTGGTCGCTAATAGCTTTAGCCAATTCATATTTCAAAAATGGATACAATTCATTTTCACAGCAGTCTACAGGACTTCTATGGTCGAATACTACTCTTTCTTTTGCTACAATTGTTGCCGCAACATGGTATTTAAAACTTCCATTAGCTTCAGTATCTTTTTTAAAGTCTTCTTTGTATGTGTCTACATAATCGTCAGCGGTTAAAGCATTTTTACCAGATGGGTAATCCTGAGGATAACAATATCTTTCTTTGCCTTCTCCAGAACAATTCTGGTTAAAATCCCCAGCTACAAAAATGTTCTTCTCACTGACAATACTGACATCTTTGGGAGGATTGCCTTTTATTACTATGTCTTTATCCGAGTAGAAAACACCATTGCTTGGAAAATTATTTACGTTGCCCTCTCTTATTTTAGAACCTCCGCTTCCAAAATCAAGATATACAGCGTTTAATGGACCGCCAAATCCTGGGGTTACTTTATATTGGGTATTCCCTGAAGAGTAATATGCGCCACCGTTTTGAGCTTGTTTTTTATAATCATCAAAAGAAGGGGCTCTAGGCGGTATGCTTATACCTGAGTTTTTATCTTTTACCCAAGCCTTGATGTTTTCTGGTATTTCAGGAGTTACGTTTTGCATTTCTTCAGGCATTTCGCCAAAGGCTTCTTCGCCTTTTGGATATTTGCCACCAGAAGGAAAAGTATAATTTTTGGGAATTGTTCCATTAAATCCTTCTGTTCCGTTTTTGTGGAAAAAAGTAGCATCAACATCACTATAAAAGAAGATACCACCATTACCACTTAATATAGCATCTATATTAAAGATTTTTTGTTTTGTTCCAGGGTTTGGGTCAGCATGACTTTTATTTATTACTTGGCTTATTTCTACACCTTCATGCCCATAAAGATGCCCTATTGAAAAAGTATTGATGCTAGATTCTCCTCTTTGCCCATAAACAACAGACAAAATACCACCATCATACATCAAAAATTCTCTTGCAGGGAATCGTCTATTGACTACAGCTATGATTCTTCTAACTGTTTTGTCATAAATACCCATAGACTCTACTCTAAGATAGGCTTTGCTTTCGTCTATAGCTTTAGTTTTATCGTTATCTTGATAAGGAATAGTTCCAACTCTTACTTTGAATTTTCCATCGCCAAGAGATCCAGATAAGGTTCCTGAATTTCCACTATCTTCACTAAATCCATGGTCTGAGTTTGCATCTAATGAACATTCTCTGTTTTGAGGAGATTCCCATTCCAGTTCTTCGCCGTTTATTTTGACTGTATGAGTTTGAAAAGTAGAGTTATTGAATAGTTCACCTAAGGCAACCTCTAACCCCGCTTCGGCTAAGGCTAAGGCTTTTACCTTTTTGCTTTCTTGTATAACCGTTTGGGTTCTGTATCTACTAAAAGAAAAGACTGCTGCTATAATAATAAGCAGAACAATACCCATACCAATAGCTGTAATTATCGCGGAACCTTTTCTATTCATCTTTTTCATGATTCAGGCATTGCTCCCCTTTCTTTTATGCTTATTATGCTTTCGTTTGAATATTTTTTATCTTTTTCACCTATGCGTAGTTTTATGAAAATATTACCTGAACGCGAAGTTTCAGGATCTTTAACTCTATAAAAAATACATTCGTCTATTCCTGATAAAACTGTATAAACTGTCATTCCACTGGTTACAGGTTCTCTATTTTCGTTTAGAGGGGTCATTTCTCTAATCATTACCCATTTTGAGTTTTCTGTAGCTGTTGGTTCAACTTCTTTTTCAAGACGATAAACTACTTGATTTGCAGTATAATTGACTTTGTTAGAATCCAAGGTTGATGGGTCTATATGGAATTTATAGTCAACTTTTATAAATTTAAGCTGATTTTTTTCATCTTCTGTTTTTAGACCTGCTATATCTGATTCTTCGTAGAGGGGAGGATATTCGTCATCTATAGAATTAGCTTCTCTAACGTCATCTGTTATTTTTATTAGAGTTCTATCTAAGGCATCATTAATAGCATGGTTTTCCATAACTGTTTTGGCATTTCTCTGTGTAGATGAAAAGACACGCCAAAGAGAAGTTAACAGCAATACTAAGATTATTGCTGCAATCATAACTTCAGTTAAAGTAAAAGCTTTTCTTTTCATTTTTTATCTCTGGGCTAGAATTGTAGAAATATCCAAATGGTGCTCTCTACCGTCTTTTGCAGTATATTTAATAGAATACTTAAAAGCATATACATTGGGTATAGTATCATCGTTAGCATTCTTTATTTTTATTGGATCTATACTAGTTGCTTCAGGATCAATTACATAAGTAATACCATTAGTAACAAAAGTGTTGTATTTTTCGTCGTTTTTAAGTCTGTATTCATAGGTATTCTTCTTTTTGGCATCATCATCTTTTTGACGTTCTTCATCTAGCATATCAAAAGAGTATGATTTTGCTGTTTCAAGAATCTTTTCAGCAATAAAAGCAGCCTGGGCATGGTCTCTTGTTGCTGTAACTGTTTGAGTTTGCCCAATAATAACATTTAAAGAAGGAACAAGTATAAGTGCCAGTAGCATGACACCTATCATTATTTCTATCATTGAAACTGCTTTTTTATTATTCATAATTAATCCGAATATATTAAGAATTCATTCCTTCTTTGCATAAAAACTGTAAGTTTTTGCTGGATGGAAGAGTAAATTTGCATTAAGGGCTGATTAGAGATTATCATTTCTCTGATTGAAGAGTCACCGGCAAGACAATCTATAGCTTCTGCAGCAGCCTGGTTTTGTAAAGGTATTCTGTCTGGATAAAGCTCATAAAGACTTTTTAGTATTGCTGTTCCAGTAAGGAAAGGATCGAAGCATTCTGCATTGGTAATAACCAATTCTATGCCGTTGGTAACCTGTCCTGAATAAAGACCATAGTATGGCTTTTCTTGAACAGGTATAAATCTGACTCCGGGTAGATTATAGCTTTCAAGTCTTTCGGTAAGAATTTCGCCGTCTATCCAGGGAGAAAGAATATAGTGGAAAGGTCTGTTTGTACCTACTCCTGTTGAAAAAACACCTATTTCACCAATAAAACCTGTTGCAGCATAATATAATGGAGTAGTTGGTTCAGGTATGAAATCAGAAGGTGGAACCCAATGCAAACCTGTATCGACATAGTTCATCTTTCTTTTGTAGCCTTCCATACCAATTACAGTAAGATTGGCTCCGAGTCCAAAAACTTTATTGAAATATAAAGCAAGTTCTGCAATGGTCATTCCGTAAATCAGCGGGATAGGATATACTCCGAAACGGCTTCTCAATGCAACTTCCAATACTGGACCTGAAATGGTTTTACCATTGATTGGGTTAGGACGGTCAAGTAATATGACCGGCAATTTTATTTCTCGGGCAACATCTAGAATCTGAGCCATTAAAGTTACATATTTATAGTATCTTATTCCTATATCTTGAAAATCTATGACTATTGAATCAACATCTTTAAATAAATCCTGACTTGGCTTTTGTAATGGGTCGAGTATTTCTACAACTTTAGCACTGGTTAATGCATCAAAGCTACCTTCTTCGCCTTGATTGCCTGGAATTGATTCTCTGAAGAACCTATCGCCGGTAATAATTATTTTTATTTCTGCTGCTTTTGCAAGTCGGTCAACTGTATGACAGAGATTTGAATCTAAAGCGGCTTTAGAAGTCATAACGGCAAGCTTTTTCCCTTTAACCATTGTGGGATGCTGAGTTGCTAAAACATCAATACCAGCTTTTACTGCAGCAAAGCTAGGAGTATACACCAAAATAATCAGTAACAGAATTATTACTGATGTTTTTATTAGAAAGATTTTCTTCATATACATATATTTTAATTAAAAGTGTGATTTGTTGCAAGTTTTAATTAGAGAATCCACCTTATACTTTTCTTAAGATATTGTACTTTGCTTAGAAAAACTAAAGCAGATAGATACTTTGTCTAAATTACTATTAAAAAATCTTGTAACAAGGTCGATAGGAAAAAAAATTTGAATTCAGATAATTATTTATGGAACGCATCAGGACTTTACTGTTATTTATTATGATTATCCTGGCTGATTGCGCTGTTTGGGCTCAGCCATATGACCTGTTTTTCCCTACCGATGAAAGCCCTGATTCTCTTACCAAGGAAGTAAGAGACCTTCATGATATCGAACGAGACCTTGCAATAGAAAAACTTACCCGCGAACCTAATAAAGTTGATGCTTATATTGAATTGGGTGATTTAAGACGAAGACAAGGAAAATTGCAGGAAGCCAAACGTTTTTATGAAATGGCTTTAAAGATATCTCCGGATAATTATTTGGCAAATCAGGGGTTGATGCAGACTCATTATTTGCTAGGGGAGTTTCAGGAAGCAAGACAACGAATGGATAATGTTATTGAGTTAGATCCTTTGTCTTTGGATGAAAAAACTGATTTTAATAAATATCGTCTTCAGCTTCAACAGGAAGCCCGTGCAGGAGTTTGTATTTATGAAGATGATAGAGATATTAATGAAATTATGTATTTTGGAGAGCTGACTTTCCCTGGAACAGAGTATAGAAAGCTTAGAACAAATATTAGATATGAACAGTGGAGTTTTAAAGACAATTTTCAGAAGCTCAACTTTAATGTTCTACAGGGTGGGGTAAGGTATGAATTCAATGACAATTCTCATATTTCAGGAACTGTAGCTCCAGAAATGTTTGATAATAATGATAATATAAATGGATATTCTTTTGATGCAATGGCTGGAACAGATAATTTAAAACTAGCTGTTAAGTATTCTCATGGTGGATTCAAAGAAAACATATTCACGCTTCGTAATAGATATGAAGAAGACAATACTTCAATAACTATTTTTGGTGATCTCCACCCAAGAACAAGACTGATTCAGACAATTTCACTTTCAGAAATCTCTGATGACAACAGCAAAAGACGCTATGATACAGAAGTGATTTACTCTATATTTAAAAAGAAAGCTCCTTTCATGACTGCTTCTTTAAGATTTTATCAATCTAGTTATGAGTATCAGGCAGATGAAAACGGTAATTTCTTGAATTATTGGGCTCCATCTGATTATAAAGGCGGTGAGCTGACTTTGACCTGGGAACGTTCCATTGGTTCAAAATGGTGGTGGGGCTTAGATACTAAATATACTTATAATCAATATCGATTTGATACTGTTGATGATGTTAATGATAGCGGAGTAGGTGCTAGTGTTTTTGTAAATTATAAGTTAGCAGGTGGAGATGTTTATGCTTCTTTTGCAGATAGAATTAATGGTTATTTCCGTGAAAGAAGGGTAGATATACAAGGAGCTTTCAATTTTTAATTAATATAATAATAGCAAAAAAAATAACCTAGTTTTAAAAACTAGGTTATTTTTTTACTAAATGATTAATTATTCACGTGGAGCGTTTTCGTTACCTTTTTGCTGTTCAAGCTTCTGCTGTTCCATTTGTTTAGCTTTTTCCTGAAGTTTAGCTTTGATTTCAGCAACTTTTTCTGCTGGAATGTCGAGGCTTAACTTAATGGTAGTACCATTGTTAGTAGCAGTAAGCATATTAACAGCTTCAGAAATTTCTGGACCAGCCTGGGTAGCAAACATCTTAATCATTGCTATAAAGCCATTAACCTGGGTCATAACATTGTTAACATTTTCTGCTTTGTCAACTTCTGCATTCAGATTGAAAACCATATTTTTGTCATTGTTGAAATCAAAGAAGAAAGAATCGATATTTGCAAAAGCTGCAGCGTTTGGATTCTGTTTGCATTTTTCTTTGAAAGCCTGTGGAAGTAAGCCAGCACCACTTATTGTAGATTTGCTGTCAACTTTATTGAGGATAGCGAAAAATGCTTTATTGTTTTCAACGGTTTTGCCTTTTCCCATCTTAACAGATTTAACTGCTTCAACACCGCTCTGGCTACCTACAACAACATACTGATTGTCTAAGAACATACCATAACCGTCTTTGCTGTTCTTTGGAACAACACAGTTAAAACCATCGACTACAGTGATATCAACGTCTTTTTTGGCGTTTTCATCTTCTTTAATAACTTTTAATATTTTTTCTATGTCATATTTGCCTTCAATTAAGGCACCGCTAACAGCTTCTTTGCCATCTAATACTTTACCAGAAGAGAATAATACTACATTTGTAAGGTCTTTTAATGGATCAAAACCAGATTTAGCTTTTATTTCTTCATAGGTTTTCTTTTGTTCAGCCTGTTTTTCAAATTCATCATTGATTTGTTTCTGAACTTCAGGCATAGCAAGAATCTTAGCAACATTGATCTGAAGAACAAAATCGGTATCTTCTGGAATCAATTTGGTCATGTCAGCAGCAAATAGAGCTTGACCAGTTATAGCTACAGCAATAGCAGCAGTCATAAGTATCTTTTTAAACATTATATTATCTCCCCAATGTGATATGGATTCCAAATCCTTGATAATAATAATCTTACCTAAGATTCATTGTCAAGAATTACTTATTTTTGTCCTCTTTCAGGACTGCCAAAATTTTCTATTAATTTGTCTACAGAAGCCTTAGATACTGTTGTAGCAATAATAGCAGAGTTACCATTTACTGATAATTTATGGTTTTTGAAGAAATCAGTAAATACATCATATGGTAATTCTTCTGGTTTTACAGAACTGAAGAAAGAATTCAGACTCTTTTCTACTTCTTTCATATCTGCAGATTTGTTAAAGTCACCTATAACGTTTATAGCAACATCATTAGTCTTTGTTAAATCAAAGCTGAGAAACATAATACTGCTTAAAGGTTTAGAGAGTTCATTACCGGCAAAGAACTGTCTTACTCCGTCTGGTAAATCAATAGCTGCTGCTAAGGATGCATTAGCATTGAGCTTTGTGATTGTTGCAGAGAAGTCTTGTTTAGACTTAATAGACTGTGCTTTGCCAAGTTTTACTAATTTAGCATTATTTACACCTTTTTCTGTTCCAGCGATAACAGTAGTATCATCGATAAACAGAATCTTGGTGTTGCCTTTTTCGTCATCAATACCAGTAATAGTTCTAAAACCATCTTCTTCAGCAACTACTACTTTACCTTCTACGTCTTTGTTGTTTTTTATGGAATTAAGAGCAACATCAACTTTGAATTTACCTGTAGCTATTAAAGCAATACTAGCCTTTAAGGCATCTTTGCCTTGAACTCCTTCAATAGGCATAAAAAGAACTACAGAATCAATATCATTTAACGGATTAAAACCTGTTTCTTCTATTCCTTTTAAAAATTCAGATTTGTTTTGTTTGCTTAATGCTTCCTGGATTGCTTTTTTTACTTCAGGAATATGGATAACCTGTTTTACGTTGGAACGAATAACCAACGTAGCATCACTTGGAACCAAGTCAAGCAAATCAGCAGCAAAAATCTGAGAGGTAGCTAAAACTAAACAGATAACGAAAAACAATATTTTTTTAATCAAATCAGTAGTCCTCCTACTATAAAATAGAACAGGTCGATGACTTGTACACAAAATAATTCTAACTATATTTGACCACTTAGTCAAGATTTTGCTCTAGTATATCTTTTCGGTTATTTGCACTTATTAGCACCTCTGTGTTAATATATCCTGTATTAAAACTTATAGGATAAAAAAATGGAAATAAGTCAGCTCGAACAAATCTATCAAATTCTTTCTGACAACGGTTTCGACGAAATAGAACTTCGTTTGGGAACCACAGACAGGATAAAAATGGCACGTTCTGTTTCATCAGGCGTTTCACAATCTCAGAAGAATACAGCTATTCTAAATAATACAGCCAATATTGAAGGACAATCTAAGGAAACAAATACAGATTCAAATAAAACAGAAATTCGTTCTGAACTTGTTGGTGTATTCCAGTTTATGGATGAAGATGAAAGCTTTTTCCCAAAAGTTGGTGACGAAGTTGCTATGGGCGAAAAACTCGGCAAGATTCTCAGTTTGAATTCAATTAAAGAAATAAAGTCACCTATAGATGGTCGTATTTGCGAAATTTCAGTTAAAAAGAACGACATAATTGATTACGGTCATCTTCTTTTTGTATTAGAAGATTCTTCAGATATTAAGTCCTGATGAGGAGACTCTATTAATAATGATATCTAAAATACTAATTGCTAATCGTGGCGAAATTGCTGTCAGAATAATAAGAACATGCAAAAGCCTTGATATAAGAACAGTTGCTATTTATTCAGAAGCCGATAAAGATTCTTTACATGTTAAAATGGCTGATGAAGCTTATTGTATTGGTCCTGCCAGACCGGATTTGTCTTATCTAAACATGGAAGCAATACTTACTGTTGCTCAAATGACCGAATGTGATGCAATTCATCCTGGTTACGGTTTTTTGTCTGAAAACCCAGAATTTGCAGAAAAAACTGAGCAGTTTGGCTGTGTTTTTATAGGACCCAACTACAAAGCTATTCGTTTGCTAGGGCAGAAATCTGTCGCTAGAGATATTATGAAAAAAGCTGGTATTCCTGTTATGCCTGGTTCTGATTCTTGTATTTCTTCACCAGAAGAAGGAGCAAAAATCGCAGCAGAAATAGGCTATCCAGTGCTGATTAAAGCAACATCTGGCGGTGGTGGAAAAGGTATGAGACTGGTTGAAAAGCCAGAAGATTTTATAAAACTTTGCCAAACCGCACAGGCAGAAGCTGCCAGTGCTTTTGGCGATGACAGAGTTTATGTAGAAAAATATATGCTGAATCCTAGACACATTGAAGTTCAGATTGTTGCTGACCAATGGGGCAGGGTTTTTGCATTAGGCGTTAGAGAATGCTCTATTCAAAGACGTCATCAAAAACTATTGGAAGAATCTTCTTCTGTAGCACTAACTCCTGAACTTCGCAAAAAGATAGCTGAAACAGCTCTTAAAGTTGTTAGAACTATTAATAATGGTAAAGATGGTGTAATTTATCATAATCTTGGAACTGTTGAATTCTTGCTTGATGAAGATGGACATTTCTTCTTCATGGAAATGAACACCAGACTTCAAGTTGAACACCCTGTTACCGAAATGACCTGCGGTGGCTATGATTTGGTAGCTTTGCAGATAGCTGATGCTATGAAAGAAGAACCACTTCCACTTGAAAACGAAATATTAGATAATCATGGCTGGGCTATAGAATGTCGCATTAATGCTGAAGATCCAACTTCTGCTTTTGTTCCATCACCAGGAACTATTGAAAAGTATGTTGCTCCAGGCGGATTAAATGTCAGACTAGATACCGCTGTATATCAGGGTTATAAGATTCCTTCCTGCTATGACACAATGATAGGTAAGTTGATAGTTTGGGGCAATAATCGTGATGAAGCTATTTCTAGAATGTTAGTTGCTCTTGATGAATTTGAAATAGAAGGGGTTGCGAATACTATCAGCTTCCACAAATATATTTTGAATAACAGAGATTTTTACAACGGACGTTTTTCAACAGCTTTTGTAGAAAAGCACTACGATGACTATATGAATAAAATCAAACTTAGTCAAAAACAAAAGAAAGACTGATTAATAATGAGTCTGCTAAAACCTGCGGTTCCTTACCCTGTAAAAGTTTTGTCGGTAGAGGCACTGACAAAGCATATAAAAGAAGTTGTAGAAAATGATACTCTTTTATCTTCTGTATGGGTTCAAGGGGAAATATCTAATCTGGTTAAAGCAGCTTCAGGGCATTGCTATTTTACCTTAAAAGATGATAAAGCTGTTCTGAAAGCATGCCTTTGGGCAGGAAACCGAAGGTATATTTCTACCGATTTTAAAAATGGCGATTTGGTAATGGTCTATGGCAGCATATCATTATATGCTCCAAGAGGCGAATATCAGATTGTCGTTACAGATTTAAGACCGGCTGGTATAGGAGCTTTATATGAAGCTTACGAAAAACTGAAGAATAAGCTTCAAGCAGAAGGTCTATTTGATTCAGAAAGAAAGCTTCCTCTTCCCTTCTTGCCAAAAGGGGTAGGTGTAGTAACTTCCTCGACTGGTGCAGTAATTAAAGATATATTCAGGGTAATAAGACGACGTTTTAAAAATATGCCTATTTATCTTGTTCCCGTAAAGGTTCAAGGTGAAGGAGCTGCCCAGGAAATCGTTACTGGTATAAAGCGCCTTAATGCTGATTCCAGAGTTGATGTAATAATAATAGCCAGAGGTGGGGGAAGTTTAGAAGATTTATGGGCTTTTAACGAAGAACCAGTTGCCAGAGCTATTAGTGACTCGAGAAAACCTATTATTTCTGCTGTCGGTCATGAAACAGATACCACTATTGCCGATCTTGTTGCCGATAAACGTGCTGCAACGCCTTCGGTAGCAGGTGAATTGGTAGTTCCAGTAAAAGAGGATTTAGAAGAATTAATCAGGCAGAAAACTATGCGCTTGAGCCGTATGATGAAGAGTATTTTTACAATACAGAAGCAAAGATACGATAACTGTGCACAGTGTAGGTTTCTCGTGAAACCTTCTTTGCTTGTAGCTGAACGCAGAAATAATATTATGAATCTTTCTCGGGAATTGGATACTGGCTTTAAAACTTTTATAGATAATATAAAACACCGTTTTGAATTATTGAATGCCAGGTTTATGGTCTTAGACCCCAAATCACTTCTTAGACGTGGTTACATAATGGCTACAGATGAAAAGGGTAAGGTAATTACCTCTGTTAAGAAGTTAAAAAAAGGTTTGGGTTTAAAACTTGGTTTTTCAGATGGTTATGCAGGTGTAACCGTTGATGAGGTTGTAAAACTATCAGAAGGAGATAAATAAGATGCCGCAGTATACAGCGAAAGAAGTTGCTAAGATAGTAGCAATGAGTAAAGAAGATATAGAAAAGCTTGATTATGAGACTGCTATGTCTAAGCTAGAAATAGTTGTAGACGCTTTAGAACAGGAAGGCACTTCTTTAGAATATGGATTGCAACTATATGCTGTTGGAACTCTCTTGTCTAAAAAATGCAGCGCGGCTTTAGATGCGGCAGAAGAAAAAATGCTTCAACTCTTAGGAACTATTCAGAATCCTTCCGAACAGCCTTTCGACCCTGAAAAAGAAGGAAGATAAATATGGAACAGGAAAAAATCAATCTGTTTTTATCTAAACTAGCTGGTATTGCTGATAATGTGAATCATTATCTTGATAAGTGGCTACCTCAGAATGAAGAAGATTATTCTGCGAACCTTAACGAAGCAATGCGTTACTCTGTTATGGCTGGTGGAAAACGTATAAGACCAGCTTTAACTGTTTTGGTTGCTGAAGGATTAGGTTTTAAAGGGGAAGCTGTTTATAGGGCTGGTTGTGCATATGAGCTTTTTCATTCTGCCAGTCTTATTCATGATGATTTGCCCTGTATGGATGATGATGATTTAAGAAGGGGTAAACCAACTAGTCATAAGGTTTTTGGTGAAGCAACTGCTGTATTGGCAGGTGACTCTCTTATGTTGATGCCTTATGAATGGTTTGGAAAACTTGCCGAATACGGAGTTTCCTACGAAAAAATAGTGAAAATTATGAATATTGCCAATGAAGCCTTTACATATCGTGGTGTAATTGGCGGCCAAATGCTAGATTTGAAATATGAAAACAAGAAAATCGATCAGGAAACCTTGGAAAGAATACATATGGGAAAAACTGCAGCACTTCTGGGGGCTCCAATTTTAACAGGTGCTGTTTTAGCTGATGCAAATGAAGAAGAATTAGATTGTTTAAAGATTTATTCGAAAAAAATAGGTCTTTTGTTTCAAATCATTGATGATATTCTAGATATAGAAAGCGATGCAGCAACTTTAGGGAAGAATATTGGCAGAGATGTCGCTCTTGGTAAGTCTACTTATCCTGCTTTATTGGGTTTGGAAGGCGCTAAGGATTATGCAAAGAAAACTTATGAGGAAGCTATTTCTGCAATAAAACCTTTAAGCGAACGTCTTTCAGATTTGGAATCTTTAGCTTTATATCTGCTTAAAAGAAAATCATAAAATAAAAAAGCTGTCTAAATGCTATTTAGACAGCTTTTTTATTTCAATTATTTACTTGTAATCTTTGGCAATTGATGGGTTATTTATTGCTTTATATGCGTGTTTTGCTAAAGCAAGCAATTCATTTTGTCCAGGTCTGACTCTGACTGGTGCTATCCACGAAACTCTTTCTTTTACCCAATCAACTACATATTTATTATGAGCTATTCCGCCAGTTAGAATAATAGCATCTACTTTGCCTTTCAATGCTGCTGCCATAGCTCCTATCCATTTGGAAATCTGATATGCCATCGCTTCAAGAATGAGTCTTGCTTTTTCATCACCAGCTTCTATTCTTTTGCTGATTTCCCGGCAATCGCCTGTTCCTAGATGTTCCATAAGACCGCCGTCTTGATTCAGGCGCTTCCTAAGAGTTTTATAATCGTATTTCCCAGAAAAACAAAGCTTCATTAAACCTTGCAATGGTAAACTACCAGCACGAGCAGGGGTCATTGGACCTTCATCGTTAGTATTGTTGCCGTCTATCATTTTGCCTTTTTCCAGTGGGCAGATGGTGAAACCACCACCAAGATGTGCTACAACATAGTTTACTTTATCTATGGTTGTACCGTCTGCTTCAGCAACTTCTTCAGCAACAGATTTTACATTCAAATGGTGATTTAATGAAATTCTTGGGCAATCTGGGCAACCGCTGATTTTAGCTAAGTCAATGTATTCGTCACAGGATACCGGGTCAGCAATAAATGCAGGCATACCAGTTGAAGCAGAAATCTTATAGGCTATAAGACCACCTAAAAGAGAAGCATGATCTGTAGCCATTCCATTAACCAAATCATCTAAGAGTTGTTTGTTGACTTTATAGATTCCGCCAACCATCGGTTTAATAGGACCACCACGACCTATTGCGGCACTGAAATCCTGAGATTTGTAACCGGCTTTTTTTAAAACTTCTACGACAGAGTTGTATCTTAAATCGAGTTGATCAATACTGGATTTGAAGTCTTTTAAATCTTCTTTTGTATAAGTGATTTCTTCTTCGTATTGTATTTCCAAACCTTTGAAAACAGCAATTTTAGTTGTCAGAGAACCAGGGTTGATAACTAGAATAAATGGTTCATTGGCACTGTTATTTTGTTCTTTCTTAATTAATAGTTGCCATGGAATATTATTGCTGGCAATTCTGTCTGCTGGGCAAATATCTGTTAATGGAAGCTGTGCCGGAGAAAACCAACCTGTTTCGGGGTTATTATCTATTTTAAGAGCATTGTCGCTAATAGGATTATTAAAGGAACAACTAACAAAGTGAAGTCTGATTGTTTTATCTGGGTATGAATGTTCTAGAATTAAAATTGTTTTATTAGGAATAACGTCTATATCTAGTTCTTCTTTTAATTCTCTTTGTACAGCGGCTTCTGCAGTTTCATCTTTTTCTAGCTTTCCACCAGGAAATTCCCATAGCTTATCTAAATAGCCGCCATGTCGGCGAGCCATCAGGACATTGCCTTTGTAAATCAGCACTGCTGCTGCAACATTTATAGGTTGATCTGCTTTCATTTGTTGTTTATTCCTTTCTTAGTAAATACGAAGAAGAATACCTTTTAAATAGGGACCTTCGCTGTGAGCAAGTGCTGTCGGGTGGTCGAAAGTATGGAATGTTTCTTTAACTATAACAGCACGTCGACCGCTAGCAGTTATGCCATCTTTAACAGCATTTAAAAAGTCTTGGCGTGAAACCTGACTAGTGCATGAAGCAGTATAGAGGAAACCTCCTTCTTTAACAGCTTTTACACCGGCTAGATTTAGTTTTTTATATGCTCTAATTGCTTTATCATGGTCTTTGCGGTTTTTTGCCATTGATGGTGGGTCTAGGACTACTATATCAAAGCTTTTTTCTTTGCATTTAGCAAGATAATCATACATATCAGAAACTACAAGCTTGTGATTGTTATTAAAATAGCCATTCAAGCGAAGATTAGCTTCAGCTTCTTCTAAGGCTGGTTTTGCAATATCAACCGTAACGGAATTTCGGCAACCACCAGCAATTGCGGCAACGGTAAAGGCTCCCGTATAACCGCAAACATTCAAAAGGCTTTTCCCTTTAGAAATACTGCGAATAAGATGACGATTTTCACGCTGGTCTAAAAAGAAACCTGTTTTTTGACCGTTAACCAAGTCGGTTGTGAATTTCAAGCCATTTTCTTTAAACTCTATTTTTTCAGGAAGATTTTTGCCGAAAACAAGCTTTGCAGAATTAGTTTTGGCCAATCTGATTTCATTTCGCTGATATATCCATTTAACGTTTTGAAGGGAGTCTCTAAGAGCTTTAATTATGCAGTCTATATATGGAAGTAAGCCCAATGAATAGATTTGAAGAGAAATTGCACCATTGTAATAGTCTGCAATAAGACCAGGAATACCATCGCCTTCGCCATTTATTACACGATAAGCATTTGTTTTTTCTGGTTCGTTAAAAAACTCTTTTCTTAAAGTTGATGCTTGTTTTACAAGCCTGGAAATTGCTTTTTCAAAATTTTCGCCTTTATTGGTGGGAACCATGCGAACTAGAATCGTAGAATCTGTATCGATGTAGCCAGAACCAATAAAAATATCTTTGTGGGAAAAGACTTCAGCGATGTCACCTGTTTTAATATTTTCAGGTAAAGCTTTAAAGGCTTCTGCAAATGCCCATGGGTGCCCTCTTAGCAGAGTAAATTCTTTGTCTTTCTTCAAACAAAGCTTGTGTGTATTCATTTAGATTTATCCTTAAAAGAAGTAATAATATTCTAACATTTTTTCTTAATTAATGTATAATTATATAGTTTAATAAAAAGATGAAATAATTATTTCGTGTTTTAATTCGTTGGAGAATATCTTCATGAATAACAAAAACAATAAAGGTTTTACTCTTATAGAATTTATTATTCTTATTGCTATTATAGGGGTTTTAGCAGCAATGGCTATGCCAAATCACTCAAGGCGTGGCAGTGCAGGTGCTCGAAGAAAAGCCTGTGCTTCAAACATAAGAGTTATTAGTGGCGCAGTAGAGATGTATAATATGGATAGTAAAGAATCAATGATTTATCTTGATTTAAACAAATTAGTAGAAGGTAAGTATTTAAAAACTATGCCATCTTCTCCTGAAACTGGCTGTAAATATTATAGCATAGGTGATATATCTCAATTAGATGATATGCATGAAGATGAAAAAGGGTTAATTTTTTGTGAGTTTCATGGTGATTTGTATAATTTCAAAATTAAACCTGGAATGACATTTAATGATTATAAATATGAAAAAAAACGTATTAAAGAAGAAAAAGAAAGAGAAGAGTTCCAAAAGAAAGTAATGGGACAAATGATTGCACTACTTGTTGTCGGTTTAATAATCTTTTTTATTACCTTATCCTCACCAAAGAAAAAAACAAAACGAAGTTGAGTTGATTGCCAGGAGATTAGCTTTTATGAGAATGCTTTATATAAATAATAAAAAAAGAGCTTTTTCAATTATCGAACTTTTAATTGTTATTGGTATTATAGGTATACTTGCTGCAATGGCAGTACCTCCTCATCATGGCAGGAGAAGATACGATTCTTCCAAAAGTTGTTTTAGTAATATAAGAGTCTTGCAAGGGGCCTTAGAGATGTATAACATGGATCATTCGGTTATGATTCCTGAAATGAATGAGGTTGTCATAGATATTTTAGTTAGAGAGAAATATTTAAAAGAAGCTCCTGTTGGACCTATTCCTAGAAGATGCAAGTATTACAATCAAGGGGATTTATTAGATACTGGGGTTATATATTGTGAATATCATGGGAGCATTGATGGTTCTGTTGCTCCAGCTAAGGATTATGGAAGTGAAATGACCTACGGAGAATATCAAGAAAGGAATACTACATTTGCTGTTATATTAGGATTTTTTGGACTAGCAGCTCTTCTTACTGTTATTGCTATTCCTGCGAAAAAAAAGAAAAACTAATTGTTTATTTTTGAGGCTTTTTTTTCTGTAGTTCTTGCAGATTGATTTCTGAAACTATAGTATTTGCCGGTTCATCATCTAGAATTGTTGCGTAGATTTTTCCGTCAAGAAGTTCCTGAATAGATTCATTTGGAGTTTTAAATCCCTTAGGTTTAATGTTTACAAATCCTTTATTCTGGTCTGTTCCATCGCCTACAACAAAAAGATTTCCTGTGGTTCCAATCTGGTAACCAATTGTTTCATTAGATAGTCTATTTAATACTTTGATTACATCTTCGGCGGTTTTGCAATTATCAAAATCTGTGTTTTTCCCATCAACTACTAACTTTTGTGAAGATTTGTAATAAGTTGTCGTAAAGTCACATATTTGTTTTCGTTCGTCAGTAACAGTGATGCCTGCCATTCCGATATCTGCTTTCCCAGCAGCTACTTCTGAAAGAATATTATCAAATTCTATATTTCTTACTATGAGTTCTAAGCCTCTGCTGTTTGCGTAAGCATTAGCTATTTCTATGTCTATTCCATAAACTAAATCGTCGTTTTCTATAAATTCAAAGGGTTCAAAAGGGCAGTTTGTTGCAACGATAAGGTTTTTATCAGTCTTTTTTACTTCTGAGGTTGTGTATTTAACACCTGTTCTAGAAGAACTATTCCCTTTATCTGTATAAATTGAAACTATAGATTCGAAAATACCTGTGTTTTTAAGAGTATTTATATAATTATCTAAACTATCTTTTAAGGCATTGTTATTATGGGAAACAGCAAAAGCATATTCTTCATTTGTAAGTTTTATATTGATTAGTTTTAGCTTTGTTTCTTGCTTTTGTTCTTTTTCACAGCAACCTGTAAAAACAAAAAGAAATAAACAAATTATTATTAAACTTGTAAATTGTTTTTGCATTGTTAACTGCCTAGTAAGTTTTATGAAAATTATAAAACACTTTATTGTTTTTGTCACTTGTTTACTTCGGTAATATCTACAATATAAATAAGTCTAAAAAAATAATCTCTCTCAGTAAATTAGTGCTGAGAGAGATTATTCTTCTATATGGCTATATTTAGTTAGATTTCTGTTTCACTGGCTATTTCTTTTTCACATTGTTCAACTAGTGTCTTCAGATTTTCAGTTTCCATGCCAGTTGGGTTAGCATTAATGAATCTGTTGGCGGCATCAATTGCATCTCTGAACTGACGTTTTCTAGCATAGATTATAGCTAGGTTGTAATAAACCTGAACAAATTTCGGGTCTATTTCCAAGACTTTCATGTAGGCTGCAATAGCTTCATTGATTCTACCCTTTTCAAATTCTTCAGTACCAATATTGAAGAAAGCGGCTGCATCTGTTGGGTTAAGTTCGATAGCCTTTTTCCATAATTCGATAGCCTGGTCATACATGCCTTTGTTGTAGTAGGCAATACCAAGTTTATTGCGAGCTTCAGAATCTTGAGGATTATACTTAATAACGCGTTTCCAGATATCAATGGCTTTATCATACATTTCGCGGTTATGATAAGCTGTTGCAAGGTTAGATAGAATATCAGAATCTTCTGGTTTGTATTTAAGAGCTTTTTCCCAATATTCAACGGCTTTATCGAAGAGTTCCATCTTAATGTAGGCGATACCAAGCTTGTTATAGAGTTCACCATTTTCTGGAGTGATTCTTATGGCATCTTCCCATTCTGTGATTGCCTGGTCAAACATATTCTTTTGGAAGTAGGCAATACCAAGGTTGTTGTGAGCATCAACATCATTTGGAGCCAATTCGATAACTTTTCTCCAGGAGAGAATAGCGTCATCAAGCAGACCTTTTTCGTCATAAGCATTACCAAGAACAAAGTAAGTGTTTGGATTGTTGGGGTCTAAATCAACTGTTTTCTTCCAGTTTTCAATTGCATTGTCGAGTTTACGTTTCTGACGATATGCATGACCTAGTTTGAAATACAAGTCTGGGTCATTTGGATTAAGGCTCTTGGCTTTTTCCCATTCTGCAAGAGCTTCATCGAATCTCTGAAGGTTGTAGTAAGCAATACCAAGATTATGATGAGCTTCAAAGTGGTCTGGGTCTAATTCGATGGCTTTCTGCCACTGGAATATAGCTTCCTGAGTCTTGTTCAGTTTTGAGTAAGCAATACCCAATTTGTGATGTAACTGTGGGTCGTCTGCTACGTAAGAAATAGCTCTGTTCCAGAATTTTGCAGCTTCAAGATAGTCTTCTAAGCCACAGTAAGCATTACCTATCTTTTCGCATATATCAGCGTCTTCGCTGCGTTTTTCTCTAACAGCATTCCAATAGAATATAGCTTTTTGGAAATTGCCGGAATTGTATTGAGCAACACCAAGATTAAAGTGGGCTTCTACGTCGTTGGGGTTGATAGAGATACATTTTTCCCAACTTGAGATGGCTTTTGGCAAATCGTCTAGCTTGCCATAAGCAGAACCTAGTTTAAAATATACTTCTGAGCTTTCTGGAGTGATTTCAAGAATCTTCTGCCAGGTTTCAATAGCTTCACGATGCTGATTTAACTTAGAGTAGGCATTACCTAAATTGTTGTAGATTTCAGGCTGGCGTGGATTTAGAGAAAGGGCCTTTTTCCATTCATCAATAGCTTGCTGATACATTTCAAGACGATAGAATACGATAGCAAGATTGTTGTGAGCTTCTGAATTCTTGGGGTTTAGTTCTATTGCTTTTGAGAAAGCAATAACTGATTTGTCATCCAAACCCTTGTTGTAGTAAGCTACACCAAGTCTGAAGAATATATCTGAGTCTTCTGGATTAAGATTTGAGGCTTTTTCCCAAAGAGTGATAGCCTGGTCTTCTTTGCCTAAATTATAATAAGCGATACCTAGTTTGAAATGGATTTCCGGATCATGAGGACGAACTTCAAGACATTTTTCCCAATACTCAATTGCACGCATATCTTCGCCTTTGTTATAGTAGGCGATACCTAAATTATGCAATACTTCATAGTTTTGTGGGTCTAAGGAAACAGCTATTTCCCATTCTTTTAATGCTTCATCAATACGATTTAGCTGATAGTATGCAACACCAAGTTTGAATCTGGCTTCGCTGTTCTGTGGGTTCTTCATTAAGGACTGAACCCATTCGTTGATGGCTTGTTCGTATTGTCCTTTGGTATAGTAAGCAATACCAAGATTATAATGGGTATTGGCTTCGTCTTGTAAATAAGTTCGCTTCATAAGGCCTCCAAAAATCTATTTCTTCTATATATTAAATCTTGTGCTGATATAGGCTGACAGTAACGTTGTCCGGACCACCCTTAAGGCAGGCAGCCTGAATCAGATGATTGGCAAGAGCTTTTAAATCAGTATTATCATTATAATAGCGGCTGAATATTTCTATAATTTCAGGTTCTTCTAATACGCCGCAAAGACCGTCTGTGCAGAACAAAACTATATCGTTGTTTGCTAGCGGAACGTATTTGTTATCTACTTTAACAGGTGCTCCTGAACCTGCACCTAATACTCTTGTAATTATATTCTTCTGGGGATGATAGAAAGCTTCTTCCTGGGTTATTTTTCCTTCGTCAACATACTGCTGAACAAGAGAATGATCTTTTGTAAGTTGGCGTAAACCGTTGGCACCATAACAATAGGCTCTGCTATCGCCTACGTGGGTTAGCAAAAGATTATCTTTTAATATCATTCCAGCAACTATAGTGGTGCCCATTCCATATAGCTTCTGGTCTTCGATACCTTCTTTATAAATATTGAAATGAGATTTCTGAATATATTTATCAAAAAGTTCAAGATATTCGGAATTGCTTGTTTCTTGAGTTCTAGTAAGAATGTCTTGGATAATACAGGTTTTCATGGTTTCAACTGCTAGATAAGAAGCACGTTCACCAGCAGGTCCGCCCCCCATACCATCACAAAGTAACATTACAACTGTTTCGCTAAAACTTCCGTCAGGGTTACATAGCTTATAAGCAAATGATTCAGCATAGTCTTCGTTGTTTGTTCGAACTTTACCGATATCACTAAGTGTGAAAAAAGTCATTCTTTTCCCCCAATAAATAGTCTAAATATTTTATCCACTTTGCTTTTCTAAGTCAACTCTAATCTATAATTTCTATTTCCTTTTCATTAGTTTTTAAATCTATAAAATCAGGAATATAAATTGGTCGATAGGACATGCGTTTTGGACGAGTTGATGAACTTTGCTTAAAGTCACTTTCTTCTTTATTGAAAATAAACGCTGAAAAAGCTAATTTGCTTTTCCCAAATTTTTCAATACTATTGTTAGGTTCAATTACAATTCCATTATATTTTTCTGGCTTCTGAAGCTTATATTCAAAGGGTTTCTTTTCTTCCATTTTGTTATGAGAAGCCTTAGGTGGAATTAGGCTTAAAGATTTTTCTGTAATCTTTCTTTGGGTGAACCCTATTTCACTTATATAAGTTGAAGACAACATTATTTCTTTTATATAGTCTTCTTTTGCAAAAGTATTTCTAACTAATGGCTCTATTTGCGGTATTTGGATATTGAAATCGAAATACTTTTCGTTTCCGAAAGCATTATTATTATACTTAGCTTGAAATTCTTCAAAGCCCATTAGTTTTTCTTCTGATAAAAAATTTACCTTTAGCTGTATGTTCTTATTCTTTCTGAGAAGAATTATCCAATGGAAAGAAGGAGAATCCATAGTATAAGGATTAGATTCTGGTTTTGAATAGTAGTTTTCCTTAGAGTTTTTCAGACTTTGACTGTATTTTAGAGAGTTAATAGTCTGACCTCTGCGTTTAAACTTATAGCTATGGTTTTCAAGTATTTTGAAAAACTTAGGTGTTATGAGATGTTGTAACTGTTCAGGAATATCATTGTTGTTCAGATTCGGCTTCAAAAGTTTGGGAGAAATAAATTCCTTAAGTTTATTGGAATTGACGTTTTCAGAACTAATTATAAAATAGTTAGAGGCTTTAATGTTGTCTTGATAATCAGAATAATATTTTTCTGTATAATTATCATGAATATCTACCAAACCAAAGTCAAATTGAGATACTCTGAAATCTTCCTGGAATTTGCAACTATTGTAAGAATTTTCATCAGCTTCTTTAGCAAAGAATAAAGTATCTTCGAAAGTGAATTTATTTTCAGGAATATATGGGAAGCGAAAAGTCCTGAATCTTGTAGTATATTCTGCGTTATATTCCTTGGCTGGGTAAGTGTCAGGGAAGAACTGCGGCAAAGTCCAGTCTTTCTGCCTTGTTATATGGCAGCCTAGATTCTTTGCTACAAAATCTGGTTTTGTATTGTCTTTTAAATCAATCGACAGCTTGGAATTCCAATAGTTGGTAAAGCCTTTTTGATAAAGAATACCACTGATTCTGGCCAGTTTGAACTTTCTGCTTCTAATTAGAAATCTATTTATTTGAGGCATTATAGTGGTCATAACACCTCTTAGATAGTTTTCACTTAAAGAATAACTATTGTTGATTGTTTTAAGCTTTTTGAATAAGTATTTTTTGCTGCGTATTCTTTGAGAAGACAAGAAAGAAGTAATGATTCTTGCAACATAATCATGGACATCTTCTTTTTCCCAAGATTGCTTGAAAGAACTGATTCCCTTGGGTTGATCCTGTTTCAAGTTAGTATCGTTGCCTTTGGAAGCATAGTATTCTTTGGGCGAATTGTTCGGTGTTATGTCGGTATGAAGCAACCTTTTCGGGTTCTTCATACTTAATTCAGGAACATAAAGCTTGCTTTTGGTAAGTATAAAAAAGCTTTCGTTATAAATATTATCTATTATTACATCTTTAATAGAGTAACTATCTCGGGTTGTTAACTGATAAAACTTAGGCGGACCAAATGAGAAATCCGGGAATCCAAAGGGGTATGGACCTAGTCGTAATTTGCAAATAAATGATTTTAACTGCTTTTTCCAACCTGGTGGAGGAATAATATTTTTCTGTTGCAGATTTCTTATTCTGTTAATGCCTATGATATCGAATTTAATATTAAATTGTTCGACTATTTGTTTGGGTAGGTATTCGCAGAAAGAATAGTCTTCTGGATAATAGATACTTGTGAAACAATCGGTTTTCTGGCTTGGTTTAGAGAATAAGGCATCTGTATTTTTTAATACATTTAGATATAATGCAACTTTATTTATAGGTTGCTTTGTCTTAGGTGGCAATATTCTCTTTTGAGGTTTAAGAAAAGAAATGCTGTAATCTGATTTTTTCTTAAATATACTATGCAACAATAATCTTAGGCTTCTTAGACGATTTGCTCCAATTCGTTTTATTTCTGTAAGTCTTTCTATGGGAGAATTCTTAGAAACCGAGATTTTATTTTTTTCTGACAATACTATTTTTTCAATAATACATCTATTTATAAGTATTTTTTCTTTAACTGGTTTTTGAATATAAGTTATTTTTCTTGGAATCTGGAAATTAGATAGATATTCTGGAGTTTTAGCTTTTTTACTTTTGGGAGTTAGTCTAGGCAGTATAAAAGCTTTAAATAAAAAGCGTAATTTCTTACTGTTGTTGAATGATATCTTTGAAGTAACATTATGAATTGCTTTATAAGAATATAAGGCATGCTTGGGGCTTTTATTGAAGAAAGAGCTTCTTCGTAATCTGTAGCTATTTGATATTTTTAAAGAATCTTCGTTAATAAGATTAGAAAAGCTAATAGGGCTTTTGTGATTAAACAAAACTTTAGCGTAATCAGCTTTAAGTCTATTTCTGCGAGGAATTAAAATCTGGGCTGTTATTCTTTCCAGGTTTTGCATCTTATAGATTTTGTCTTTGCTCAAAAAACTTGGTTTTGTTATTTTTAATTTGAAAGCTCGTCTAGGAGCTTTGTATTTTATCGGAACTACGAGAGGCTTTTTCCCAGCAAGAATCTGTTTCTTAAAGGAATAAGCATCAAAATTTTCGTTTTTCAAATCAATACTGAATTCTTTTATAGATTCAGATTTTAAGCAGTTACAATTTTTTTGAGGTAAAGTTTTATATATCTCTTTTTCTTTTGTATTGAAGTTTCTAGAAGGAAAGTTAGATTCCTGGCGGTCGGCAATAAAATTAGAAATATCCGTTAAAAAGTTAACATCATTATTAGAGTTTAAATTATCTAAGTAAGGTTTTAGTTTTGTGTTGGCAGTAAGATAAAATTTCGCGAAATAGTCGCTTGTAGTAGCTTCTTCGTATATGCTTTTCCAAACATATTTTATAGCTTCCAGATAACGGAAAACCTTTTTTAATTTATAATCAGATTCAAAGGGGGCTTTTTCTACTACTATGTCTTTATTAGGTTCAATAGGCTTTAAAAATGAGCCTAATCCTAGAAATCGATAATTGTTTAAATTAGAATAAGAATATTTTGAAAAGTCATAGAGACAGATTTGAGTAAACTCATTTTTTATGACTAATTCATCATTATGAAAAGAATAGTATTCTACATCGGGCTTTTCTTCATTGCTAACGATTTGTGATTCCTGACGAAGGAGCAGTTTCTCTGTTAAATCTGTTTGAGGTATCTGGAATCTGAAGTTAAAGTTATCATATCCGTAAGGAAACCAATTATCTATTTTGATTGTTTTTGTATGAGCTGGTTTGAAATCATTAGATAATAGAGGCTTGAGAACTTTGATATAAGTGACTTCAAACGGGGTTATTTCACTGGAAAGTTCTGTATCTATCGGGTAGTAAACAGATTTCTGCCTTAGCTTCCTGTAATTGTAATAATAAGCCAAAGGGATTGAATAATCTGTAAGCTCAGTAATTACTACTTTTTGCTTGAATTCTGCAAAAGCTTTGTCATCTGGCTCGGTTTTTAGCTTATAGAGTATTTCATCATAAGCTGAATAGCATTTTCTGAATTTGTAGTCTGTAGAAGGTTTTATGGGCTGGTTCTTTTCAGAAAGCAAAGCCCTTCCTACTATAGTAAGTACTCTTCTATCTACAAAGTCTGTTTTATAGATATTTTCGCTTGGAATATCAAAAACAGGCAAATCAGATTTTCTAGGCAGGATGAGTGGCATGATTTATTTCTATAAGTTGCTTACACTACTGGCACTTATTAATTCAGTAGCTTTGGCAGACTGCGCCTTTGCTAGAGCAAGCAGGTCCTTTATATGATTGTTCTGGATTCTATAGGGCTTACGTATGAATACTCTGCTGAGTCTTAAGGTAATATCTTCGTGTGGACGGAATTCTACATTGGTAGGTATAGGTATGAACTTATACTTGATATCGAAGTTATCAATTGTAGTTTCGTTGTTTATAGGAGGTATATTAGAGTTGAACTCACAGAGAGTTGGACCTGTAGCATCGCTGAATTCCCATAACAGATGTTTGAACAGAATATCTATGGCTTTTTCTGGTATAACAAAGAATTTGCCTCTGCTTAGTTTCGGGAAAGGAGGCTTAGCCGCAATTTTCTTGAGAATATAGCGAGAAATAAGCTTGGGAGATATGAATTCCTGTTCAAATGGTTTCTGGATAATATTATTATCCTGATTTTGACAGGTTGTTTTTGGAATAAACAGGTCGAATTTTGCATCGGCAAGTTTAAAGGTAAACTCATAATGAGGTCTGTGATTATTTAAATTTGTAAAGTTGTTTATGAGTTTCAGAGTTTTAACACGAACTGGATACTTAGGTCGAATATCACTCTTTGTTTCTTCTATAATCAGTTTGTCATCATGATGAATAATGGTTTGTATCTTCAACGGAGTTCGCATGTGAATATCAGTGCTGAATTTGATAATATCTGTTGAAGGTATATTCCAGCCATAAGCAAAGAATTTTTCGGTTCTGAATCTCATCTTTTCGATGAAAATATCAGGTGGGGCAAGTTCAGAATCAAAAGTAGAATCAATATTTAATTCTGAATTATCCCTGAATTCAATATCACTATCTAATGCTATTGATTTAATATTTTCAGCACCAATAAGCGGTAATTTAGGATATTTGAGATAATCTTCGGCGAATGCTGGTTTTTTAGGTGCATTTACTAACATACTAACTTTCAAATCCTTGAAATCTGGTTCAAAGAATTTTAAGTAGCGATGTTTGTGTTCAGGAAGTTCTGTATTATACTGAGCTGCTTGTCCTCTAAGAACTTTAAGCGGAGAAACCTGTATTCTGAATGGATTAAGCTCGTTGAATTTCTTTATTTCTTCACTTGCCCAAACAGGCTGGCGCAATTTTCTTGTTACTGGTATTTCTATTGCTTTGGGGAAGAAGATTACCGGGAATATTTCATTGTAAGCAACTTTGTAATCTGTATTGTTTACGATTACTTTGTTAGAAACTTTCAGCTTGCCTAACTTGAATATCTGATACATCAGTGGCTTCTGATAAGTTGATCTTCTTCTTATTAATAAATCTGGTTCCATATATTTATGTTCAAACTTTGTATTTAATTCCGGTTTGTATTCTTCACCTTTTAAACGCTTTTCATCAAAAATTAAATCTGGAATTTCTTCTCTAACCTGGATTCTGTAACGGTATTCCATCATTACATCCTCCAGGTTTATACTGGAGGGCAATGGTCTAAAGGTCTTACTAATAAAACCTGCTTTGAAAACCTGTTTTGAAATATCTAGCTCGTATGTTTTCGGAGATACTAACAGATTTCTTTCTGTATCTACGAAGAGATTATGATTAAGCATAATCTTTTCGTTCTTAACATTTCTAGCATAGATTCCAAATTTTGGTGCAGAAGTCTGCAAATTCCAAACAATGTTTTTCTGATTAAACTCAGGCTTATGAAATGTAAAAGAGCTTTGTTCATAAAGCTTTGGAGAATCTGTTTTCTGCTTTTGCGTATTATCTGACCAATTGGAATCAAGCTCAATCTTATATTTGTTTTCAATGTTCAGATTATATTTTGCAATAGCAATGCTTGCTATATTGCTTGTGTCTTCTTTGGGAACAAGCAATTCGATTCTGCTACTAGAAAAATCTTCATTAATCAAGGAGAATTTTCCAGTTGGTAATTGATGTATGCCATCGGAACAGAAGAAGAAATTTGTTTTTCTTAAACCAAAATCTGAACTGAACTCAAATTTCTTATCACGGGCAAAGATATCAAAAATAGAGTAGGGTGTTAGATTCTTTATAATATAGTCATAAAAAGGTGTTAATTTTATTTCGTTCTTTATAACTGGAGGCAGAGTCAGATATCTATTGTTTGAATTAAATCTTGTTTTTATTTTTGCTTCAAGATTAAAGGATAATGGCAGTTCAGTTGGAATATAAACGGGGCTGACACCATGTTTGTTGACTATATCTGTATGCGATTGGAATAAAATATTTTTCTTCAGACCTATTAGACCTATAATATTGCTTAAAGTAGGTATTTCAGCAATTTCATTCCTTTGTGGAAATAGTATAGGTGAAGGGAAATTATTTTTTATTGGTACTATTGGCAGAGTAGGATTCAGTTTTGCAACAGGATTTGAATAGAAGCTGTCATCGAAAGTAAAGATTGATTTAAAGCTTAAAGTATATGTTGCTTCTCTGTCGACCTGACTTACAGTTCGAAAACTATCTATGAGATTTTTGGGCTCAAAAGCAGAGGGGTGCTCTGATTTTACTGTTGGAACAGAGCGATAGAATGGTATGTCACTTCTTATGCCTAGGAGCTTTTGCCCGAGAGAAGTCAGTCTGATTCTAATTCTGAAATTCTGTTCGTTTTGCTCTACATAAATATTTACATCTGCTGGATTAATAAAAAGCTTTGTAGCTACTTTGTGCTGTATGTCTTCCAGGTAAGGGTATATTCGACTAAGAAGAGTTCCGCTTATGCAGGATTGGTAAGTATTGGCTTCCCTCATTAAATAGCTGATAGAAGCTGAACCATTCAATAGTCTGAATAGCCCGACGATATACTGACCTATTAAAGAGTTTTTCTCTGTAACAAAGGCTTTTGTTCTGGCTTGTTGTTCTATAAACTCATCTATGAAAGGAACAATATAAGTTAATGGATAAGTAAAAATGCTTCTTATATCTGTTGCGGAAAGAAGTTCGTCGCTTGGATTCTGAAAATCAGAAGTATTTGGAACTTTGTTGAATAGAAAATATGTGTTCTCTTCTGCTTGATAACTGACTGTCTGGTTGTTTTGAATAAAGTTATCTAAGTTAAGCAGACTTTTTTCATCTGGCAAAGATATGATTATTGAAGCAGGCTTACAACCACGCCATAAGTAAGATTTGGAAATCAAGTCAGAAATAACAGCACTTTCTTTTACTCCCGGAGCTAAGTTGATTAAAACGTAGTCAAATGTGCTGCTTAATTGTAGGAAAAAGTCTCTGAATGCAGTATCTGACGCAAGTTCATACGGGGTTTTTATTTGATGAGCAGGGAAATAAGAAAGCTTGTTAGTATCTGTAAAATAGAAATTCTGCTGGAAACGTGGGCTTTTAGAAGAAACTAACTCTGTTAGTTCCTGGTAATCTTTAACTTCTATTGATTTAGGGAATGCTATGCGCAGTTTTTCGGGCGAAGTATAGTCAAAATCTATTACGGCAACTTTGTAACTTAGACTGCATAAATAAATAGAGGTATTCGCGACAATGGAAGATTTGCCCGAACTCTCTCTGACAGAACTAAAAAAATATATGGGTGTTAGATTTGTAAAGCCCCGTTGCATACAAAAGTATGGTATCACATTTGATTTGCAGAGGCAAGAGGATAGAGGATAGAAGTTAAAAGTTAGAGCTTAAAAGTTAAAGCTTTCTTATAAAACGATTTCCATGCCTTCTCTAGCAAAAACTATGCTGGGAAGTAAACTCTTAGCTTTCTTTTCCATTGCATCAAGCATTTTATCGTTGTGTAATGGTTCGTGATGTGTAATCACAAGCTTTTTGGCATGGGCTTTAATTGCTGCTTTAATGCCTTCTTCTGCTGTTGAATGACCAAAACCTTTTTTGGCTGGCATACAGATGTTGAATTTGCTTGGTTCATACTCTTCTGGCGTATATTGACCATCGTAAATAAACAAATCTGCATTATCTGCAAGAGCTAGCAAATTCTGGTCGCATTCGCCGTTTTCTGGATGTTCGCAGTCTGTAGCTATAGTTAAGACTTTGCCGTTGTCTTCTATTCTGAACCCAAGAACACCATTCGGATGGCGAAGTGGCAGAGTAGTTATTCTGGTTTTGCCAATTTTAATAGGCTTTCCAGTAATATATGTAAATGAAATTGTAGCAGAAAGGTCACTTAAGCTTACTGGGAAGTAACAGTCAGACATCTGACCACAAAGAGAATCTTCTATAGAACGGCTGGATTCTGCTGAACCATAAATATGAAGTTTGTTGGCAGAGTTTTTAACTACTTTGCCGTCTTTATTGCGTTTTCCAATGAAAATAGGTGCAAAGAAAGGGAAACCCTGAATATGATCCCAGTGTGAATGAGTAAAGAAAATGTGGGCAACGCCTTTGCCTTGTCCAAAATCTTCTTTCATTAACTGCTGGCCTAAGACTCTAATTCCGGTGCCTGCGTCAATAATGATTAAATTGCCTTCAGAAGTAAAAACTTCAAGACAAGTAGTGTTTCCACCATATTTTATTGTTTCTTTCCCAGGAACAGGTATTGAACCTCGGACACCCCAAAATCTTACAATCACTTACGGTTTACACCTTTCAATTTTAACTTCTTTAGTATCTATTAGCCATTATAGAATCTACAACACGTTCAAGGTCTTCGTTATTGTAAAATTCTATTTCTATACGTCCTTTAGATTTCCCCTGACGTATGCGAACTTTTGCACCCCAAAATTCCTGAAGAGTTTCTTCAAGAGCTCTGATATGCAAATCATTGCTTCCTGAAGATTTACACTTCTTTCGAAAAGTAAATTGTTCTTCCGCTTTGCTTTGCCCAATTTGTTTTTCTGTTTCATAAACAGATAATTGTTCGTTAATTATCTTTTTTGCCCAGAATCTGACTGTTTCATTATCTTTAAGACCTGCAAGCATTTTTGCATGTCCTGCGGATATTCTTCCATCAGCAACCATTAACTGAACTTCTGGTGGAAGCTGGAGCAATCTTAACCTATTAGTCAAAGCCGAACGACTTTTCCCCAATTTTTCAGCAAGCTGATCATGGGTTAAACCGTAGTTAAGAATAATATCTCTCAGTGTTTTGGCTTCTTCAACAGGATTAAGGTCCTGTCTCTGAATGTTTTCTATCAAAGCTGCAAGCATTGTTTTTTCTTCACTTAGGTGTCGAACAACTGCAGGAATACTTTTCATACCTGCGAGCTTGCTAGCTCGGTAGCGCCTTTCGCCGGAAACTATCTGGTAGTTGTTTCCGATTTGTCTTACAAGAATTGGCTGTAAAACACCATTTTCGCGAATAGACTGAGCTAATTCTTCCAACGTATTTTTATCAAACAACTTACGAGGTTGGTTAGCATTAGGGAAAACCCGGTCAATAGGCAACATTTTGAAGTCTATTTTGGTTTCTTGTGCTGAACCAACTTTATCTTCAGTTTGTATATCGGTCGATTTTGTAAGACAATTTAGATTAATATTCATATTTATGTTTTATTTTTTTTGTTAGGTTTTATTACTAGATAACTCAAATAAATTTAGTCTATTATAGAACATTTCTCTTAACTAATATACTAAAAATTATCTTTTTTTTCTAGCTATACCTTACATAAATAAATATGTTATCATCAAAATGGATTAATGACAATTTTTTTAATTATGAAGAAGAGAAGGTAAAAAAAATGAATAAAAAACTGCTCGTTTCTTTGGGTTGTAGTCTCTTTCTTTTGGGTAGTAACATTAATGTCTTTGCACAGTCTATTCGGGGAACTGCCGAATACCAGGCAGCAATGCAGGCTTTATCAGAATCAAAGTATCAGGAAGCTTTTGATTTCTTGAGTCCTTTATTGCAATCTTCTAAAACTAGAGGTTCAGCACTAGTAGAAATGGGAAAGATTAGACAAAAACAGGCAGATTCAGAAATGAGTCGAGCTATGTCCCATTATCATGAAGCTGCTGAATATATGAATAACGGAATCGCAGATAACGGGATTACTGGTTCTGAAATTCCTAAGGCTATGTTTGATTTAGCCACAATTTATAGTGATAAGCTTAAAAACTATGTTCAGGCTCAAGAATTATACGCTAAGATCATAGAAGAATATCCGACCTATATGGCTATAGATAAGGTTTATTATAACCTTGCCCTTACTGAAGAATCCATAGGATTGTTTGAAGAAGCCGCTGGTCATTACCAGAAGGTTGTAAGTGATTATTCTTATAGCACTTATTTCGCAGCAGCTCAGGAAAAGCTTAAAAATGTTTCTGCTGGAACCAGTGTCGCAGAAGCTGCTATTGAAACTCAGGAACAATATGCTGAAGACAAGTCTTACACTAATGAAGGTGGAAAGGCAAATCTGGATCTGGGTGATATGCAGGCTGATGCTGGTAAATTCAAACAGGCTGCAGCTTCTTACAGAAAAGCTATTAGAGATGCAAATACCACTGAAGAAGGGGTTGAAGCATATCGAAAGCTTGTTAGTATGTTAGACGAAAAGCAGAAAGATTATAAAGCCGCCGCAGCCGCTATTGAAGAAATGCTTGAAGCTTATCCGAATGCCAGAGGCAATGAAGATATGATTTACAAGCTTGGACAGATTTATGAAAATGATATGGATTCAATGGTAAAGAAGGTTGAAAATGGAAAAGTCCGCTATAGAAAGAGCGATGAAAGTTCTAGAAAGGCCATTAATTACTATGACTCTGTAACTGACAGATACCCGGATTCAAATGTTGCTGCTGAAGCATATATGCGTAAAGGGAAAATTTATGAAGATCTTAAAGAGTATTCAGAAGCTAAAGCTGAATATGAACGCTTTATAAAAGAATTCCCTCAGCATAGTGATGCTCCTGCAATTAGAAAGAAGTTACAAGATTTAGAAGGTTATTGATATTTTGTTTTCCTTAGTTAATTTAATACTTGCAGGTGCGCTAATATGGCTAGCTTGCAAGTATTTTGATTTAAAAAAGAGTCTTAACCCAACAGAAAAACGTTATTCTGATTTGGTTGATGCTCTCGCATCTGTTGTTGATAGAGTTGAGGGCTATGATAAGTCTCATGCAAAAGAAGTCACTTCTCTTGCTGTTCAAATAGCTCAAAAAACTACCATGTCTTCGGAACAGCTTTTAAGCTTAGAAACAGCTGCAAAGCTTCATGATGTGGGAATGCTGATGGTTATCAATGATAATATTAGAAGTCGCAGAAAACTAAGTGATGATGATTCTTTTTTGATGAGAAACCATCCTCTTCTTGCTGAACACTATTTAAAACAGGAAGTAGCTGTAACAGATGATATTCCCACTATAATCAGATGGCATCATGAACGATGGGATGGTTTTGGATATCCCGACAGCTTAAGTGGAGAGCAAATCCCTCTTCCTGCACGAATATTGGCTATTGCTGATGCCGTTTCTTCGATGCGAAACTCTAGAAGTTATCGTAAAAGGTCTTATAAGACTGACAAAGAGATTGCAGATGAACTTAAAAGACAATCTGGTTTGCAATTTGACCCATATTTGGTTAAAATTACCATTTCTATTCTTGAAGAAAACCAACCTCTTTCTTAAATGAAATAATATATTTTAAAGTAAGGATAAACAACAATATGCAGCGTTTTCAGGCTTCCTGGCTAGTAGAAACTGTTCTGGATAACGTAACAGAATTAGATTCGGAACCTAGCTGGTTTTTTCCTTGCTTATGGAAATTTATGCCTCTTGAATGGCTAAGTCATCGAAATGCTGTAATAACAATGAATGTCCCAATTCATAGCCAGGCAGTTCTTTATAAAAGCTGGTTCTCTAACTATGATGCTTTCCCGCAAGAAGAGGTTATGAAAGCATTTAACCAGATTTTAATGAAAACTATTGATATCAATATCAATCCTTTTAAAGCTTGGTTGGATACTTATTTTACGAAACAGCAGCTTGATTACCTCCTTTATTGGCGAGAAGCAGCCAACGAGTTAACAAATGAAGCAATTAGAGACAGCTTTTTGGCAATAGTTTTTCAGGTAATGAATTACTGGCTGTCCAATAATAAGGCTGGTGCAGAAAACCTTTTCCCGCCCGATGAAATACTTGCCTACTATTATAAAAGGTATAGAGGCTTCAGAGAACATACTGCTAAATTTAATGTTACAGAACGCGTAATAGAAAGTCTTAATCCTGAAAAATGTAATATTGTTGTTTTTAATCTGGTTTTTGGTGATGAAGACTACTTAGAGGATGAACCGCTTCTTGTTTATAATGCCTGGATAAACGGTTACACTGACACAGAAGAATCTAAACGCAGCTTTGGAAATGAGTTAAAGCAATATATTATAGATTTTGGCACAAATAAGAATTTTGATTTCTATAAGAAAATGACTGAAAATGCAAAAACAGCCGCTTTTTGCTGGTCGGGAACAGGCATTTCGCCTAATCTTTATCAGAGAATGCTAGTAGAGCCACTTCAAAAGCTTTTGTCTGATAGATACAAAACCAGTAAACTGGTTTTTAAGCCAATCGATTCTGCTTCCGACTCATATGACTATATTTTATTATTTTATTGACCTAAGTTTTTTCCCTCATCTCTCAACATATTAAAAGTAGACAGTCAGCTTGTTCAACCTTATTTTAGGGTATAGGGCGTAGGAAGGAGGGCTGTTTATCCCCTTTATTAAAGGGGAAAGGCTTGCATTTGCAGCCTAGGGGATTTTCGTGAACGTTGCTAAGCTGTAGAAAGTTAAGTCCGAAGACTGTCTCAACTCTCAATTCTCACCTTTCAGTTTTATATTACTCACCACCAACCACGCCAAGCTCTGCTTGGCTTTTCGCTCTGTGTAGTCTACCCATTGTCATAAACGTATAGCTTTCAGGGCTAAAGCCCATACGCTATACGTTTTATGACAAATGTGTAGACTTCTCTTATAAGACCCCCTTTTGTAAAGGGGGATGTCTACGAAGTAGACTGGGGGATTTTTGAGAACTTTGCCAAGCAAAGCTTAGCGTAATTATTGTAGTTTGTAGTTGTTGTAGTTATTGTTAAAACGAAGGCAAGTAAGCTAATGATTATTAGTAATATTCGTTACTTTTCAAACTATCTAATAACAATAAAAACAACAAAAACCAATTACAATAAAAACGCTTCTCTTTTAAGAGAAGCAATTAAAAGTCCGAAGACCTAAAACAATCCCCTCTTCTCTTTTACTCTTATCTCTCATCTCTAAAAAAAATTGCAGTCTACCCATTGTCATAAACGTATAGCTTTCAGGGCTAAAGCCCATACGTTTATGACTAATGTGTAGACTTCTCTAATCTCTGCTCTCTAAAAGACCCCCTTTCGTAAAGGCAGTGTTACTAAACTATTGCTGAAGAATAAAATCTTTATACAAAAACAAATCTAAAGTAATTTTAAGCATTTCAAGAGATTTGGTAAATCTCTTTGTTTTTCTATTAAACCTAGCAAG
>JAFPZP010000027.1 GCA_017417215.1 Candidatus Rifleibacteriota bacterium
AGAGCGGACAGTAGACGCGAGACCTCTATTCTCCGCACAAGGCTCGTTCCCTCAAAGTTTATTCGAAGGTACAAATTCACAGAGACCGCGGAGGAGAATAAGGTTGAGCAAGCAACTGTCCGCTTTTAAGAAAATTTATAGGTGAGACAGTCTTCGGACTCTTAATTGCTTCTCTTAAAGAGAAGCGTTTTTTGTGGTAATTGGTTTTTATTGTTTTTAGATTGTTTGATAACTATCGAAAATTGCTGATAATCATTAGCTTACCAGCCTTCGTTTTAACAATAACTACAATAACTACAACAAAAACCAATTACAATAACTACGCTAGCTTTGCCAGCTATTTAAGAGATCTTATCTCTTATATCTTAAGTCTTAAATCTTACAGCTAATCTAGGGCTTTCAAATTCAGCTTCTTGTCATTTACTCTTAAGAAAAGCTTCAACTCTCTTGTCAGCCCAGAAAAATCTTCTGCATATACAGTAACAGAAGGAAACTCATTGGCCTCTAATTCTTCAACTGTTTTAATATCATGATTTCGATTTATTGAATCTTCTAAGGTGAATAGAATACCGCCGTTTATACTTTTTTTGGGGTCTACCTTTATTTCTTTGTTTAATTTTTCATCATGAAGATCCAACTTTATAAAACCAGATTTAATACCTGTTTCATAAACTTTTGGCCTTTCTAGAATATTATCTTCACCAGCGTTTTCAGAACCAATATTTGTCCATTTAACGTTGTCATCAGTCCAAACATCTAATTTGTATTCCACACCTGTCTTAAATTGAAAAGCTCCAGAATTTTCAAACAACACAGCCATTTTAGAAAAAGTTCCGAGACTTTTTCCTAAAGAACCATTTTTAAGGATAGAGTTGTTGTCGTTAACAATATTGATTCCATCTCTGTCTTTATCTGAAAAGTAATAATCTTCAACTCTAACATTTTCTTTTATGAATTTTGGGTCGCCATTCAAAAGCAATCTTTCAGCCAAAGAACCATTAGTCTTTAGATTTGAGTCATCAATTGAATAAATTGTGAAATATGGATTTGAATCCTTATTTTTTGTTATTTTTTCATGGTTATAGGCATCATCTAAACTACTTACAAAGAAGTTATAATCATCCTGATTCGTTTGAAACTTTCCAGAAACAGCCTTATATTTGCTTGAATTGCTAATTTTAATATCATTATGACCAAAGCATGGCGGGAAAAACATCTGTTCGTTAGTTTGCGTATTAGTGATTCTAATTATAATATTGGGTCTGTCATTGTCGCTAACTCTTATTAATCCAGTATTATAACCGATTTCATTAATATCAGGAAGGTCATTCTTTTCTGGCCAATCTTTGGCCGTATCAATAGTATTTCCTAAGTCGCCGGCTTCAGAATAGCCATAGCCGATATCAGGCTGATTATATTCTATTTTAGCCACACTTGGATTAACATTTCCTTCACCTTTAGGATTTCTTTCTTTTGCAAAGACAGAGTATCTTATATAACCGTCAAAGGGTTCATTAAACCTTACTACATCGTTAAAGTAATTCTTTTTAGAAGAATTGGTTTCATTTCTGTGATCTATTTTTACTATTTTTTCTTCTGTGCCCCAATCTTCCTTGTCTACAAGTTTTTCACCCTCTTTAGGGCATTCATCAAATCTGCCAAAGGTGAATTTGGCATAAACAACAGATTCTACATCATCCTTTATATCAAAATTCTCGGTTTTATAATAATCACAAGAAGAGCAAGTGTAAGTAGAATCCTTTTCACCAAGCTTGGGCAAACCATTCTCAATACTTGGAGGAACTCTGTCTATTAAAGTAATTTTAATACAGTTTTTCTTATCAATGTAGTCATCAGCATCTTCGATGGTAGTCCTAGATAAAAGAGTATTTCTAAAATCTTTGTAAATATTGTTTTTTCCAAAAGAGTGTTCTTTTTTATTCTTCTCATCTAATACCCTATAATAACCATACCTGGTTCTTACCAATCTTTCTTTAACTACTGTTTTTGATTTTTTGCAATTTTTATCACATAATTCTGGGCAATCAGTACAAGAAAGAGCATCTGGACCGTATTCTTCAAACTGAGAAACATATCTGTAATTACCATCTAAGCAAAAGTATAGCTTGCTTAATTCTGGAGTTGCCTGTATTTCACAAGGGAAATTAGAGAATTTTTCGGAACCGTCTTCATTTGTTATGTAAAAATAGTCATTCATGAACTCTTCGAAAGTAAGTTCGTTTTCTGTATAAATAGGATGAGACTTTAATTTTTTAAAAAACTTTTTAGCCTCTGACATTTTTACAAATTCTTCAGGAATATCTGATTCACAGATTATTGGATATTCTTGATTAGAATCCTGTAAGGGATTTAACCTAAGAGTAACATCTTGATAAACTTCTATATTACGTCCACTGATATCCTCAAAAACATCTAATTCAGAAAGATATTTTCCCAAAGGATTTGCAGAAAAAGCTGTGGTAGAAACAAAAAGACTTCCTAATAAAAAACCTATAAGCTTATTATTCATGAGATTATTCCTATAAAAATACATCAGAATAATTATAACATAGAAATAACATCAAAGGCATTACAATAAAAATACCCTATTAGACATTTTTCTTTTATTAATAAAGCTTTACGAAGAATTACATTTTGTAATTTGTAGTGTTTTCCAGACACATTAGTTTTCAGTAACTAATCCGTGGGTATCTATGATACCCACGGTTAATAATGTAGTGCCCTCTGGAATTTGTCCGAAAACTAATTTTTAAGTCCAAATAAGATTGTCCTAATAGCCTACACATTTGTCATAAAAAGTATAGCGTATGGGCTTTAGCCCTGAAAGCTATATGTTTATGACAATGGGTAGGCTATAAACAAATAAATACTGTTTTTTCTTTAAATTTCTAGTTTTCGGACAATCTCTGGAAGGCACTACTTTATACAAAAAATTAATATGACTCAAACAATGATTACTAAATAAATAAAAAATTGTACTATTTAAACCAAAATGATATAATAGCTCTTACAAAACTTTTCGCAGGAAAAATAAAACTAATGCTAAACTACTATCAGCTTATGGGCGTTCCAAACTTCGCCACATCAGACGAAATAGTTGCTGCCTACAAAAAAAAGTATAACGAATTATTCTCTTCGGACTCACCACTGGCAAACATTCCAAAATTAAAGCAATTAAAACAGGCTTTAGATATTTTAACTGACGAGAACCAAAGAGAAAACTATGACCAGGAACTAAGCGAATTCTTAGAATTGGTAAATGAACAATATGAAGAAGCTGTTTACGATCTAGAAAACAGAGATTTAGATTCTTCAGTAGAAAAACTAAATTGGTGTCTGAATCAGAATCCTGGCGAACCTGATTATTACGAAACCATGGGGCTTGTCTACAGACTCAAAGGAGACCTCAAAAACTCTTTGAGATTTTACAAGCTTGGTTTGGAAATAGGGCAGAGAAAAGGATTTTTCCATCGATACATTGGTGATATTTATTCATTAATGCACGAAGATGAAAAATCTGAAGAAAATTACTTACTAGCAGCAGAAGAATTCAAGGAACTGCTTAAAGTAGACCCCAAAAATGCGAATGCTATGGAACAGCTCGGCGATATCTATCATAAGATGAAATTCTTTGAAGAAGCCTTAGACACTTATCAGCAGCTACTGAAACGCTATCCATACAATGCTGCTTTCCATCGTGAAGCTGGTAGTATAATGTCAGAAATGGATATGCTTGGTGAAGCAGAAAGCCACTTAATAGAAGCTTTGCGAATAAAGCCAAGCAATGCCCCGTCTCTGATGGAACTCGGTCTGGTTTATTTTAAGAAACGACTGCTGGGTATGGCTGTTCAGACTTTCCAAGATTGTCTGAAAGCTGACCCAAACCAGCCAGAAGTAAGACAGCTCATAACCCAAATTGAATCTGTAAGAAAAGAAATCGGGCAAACAGTTGAAGAAATGACCTATGACCCAACTCCTGATGCCTATGTTGAAGGCAGAGTCAAATGGTATAACAAGGAATCCGGGCTGGGAGTCGTAACTTGCGACGAATACCCTGAAGTTCTTTTGCACTACACCGCTATAAAGAACGAAAACGAAGCAGACTTAAAAAAGGGTGATGCTGTTCGCTTCGGTGTTGTCAAAGACAAAATGAGCCCTGTTGCTGTAGATGTAGAAAAAATAGGCACTCCATCAGAAGCAGAAGTGCTTCCCGGCAAAATCACCAAATTCGACAACGAAAAGAAAATGGGATTGATTAAGGGAGCAGATGGTAGCGATGTCTTTTTCCCATATTCTGCTCTAACAGAAGAAACACTCAAAAATTTGGATGTTGGGCTAGACGTATTATACGAAACGAAAAGCATTGTGGGATTAGACGATAATGCAGCTTCTCAGGCAATAAGAGTCAGACTTCGCAAAAAGAAAATAAAACAATAGATAAACCTGCAAAAATCCAGAATTACTAATGTCAAAAAAGTCAGCCTTAATCAGAAAAGCACTGACATTGTGTCATCAGTTTCAACAATACATAGTTGTTAGAGGCTGTGCTAAAACTAATTTTTAAGTCCAAATTAGATTGTGCTAATTGCCTACACATTTGTCATAAAAAGTATAGCGTATGGGCTTTCTATTTTTAAAGAGATTAGAGAATAGAGGTTAGAGATTAGAGGAGTGTTTTAGCTAAATGTTATTACTGCTATTATTAGTTTTCGTGAAAATTATTACTTTACGACTAACTATAAGTTTCTTTATAATTCAGTAGTAATGAGGTATTAGCACTTGGCTTACGTAGTATTACAAACCAAACAATCCCCTTATCTCTTGCCTCTTATCTCTTATCTCTAAGAGTTATACGTTTATGACAATGGGTAGGCTACAAACAAATAAATACTAATTTTTCATCAAATTGGGTGAACACAATATAATTTGCTTTTGTAAATATTTTACTGTTAAAATACTATGTGAGTTGATAATAAAACAACCAAGAGAGAGGTGTTTTATGGCTAAAGAATACGATTATACAAGTCTTTTTGAAAAAGCAGATAAAGAAATAGACCTGTTACAAAATACTCTTGATAAACAAGACCAGGAAATATACATCGAAATCAAAATGGCTTTGGTAGAAATCAAGCAGTTGTGCGAAGCAGATAATACTTTACCAATCTGGGAAGTTACTCAAAAATATTATGACAATGCTCTGACTCATCTGTTATCGTCACAGGAAAAAAAGCTAAAAGACGCCGAAAAATACTGTATTCTTCAGAAGGAAACTCCAGAAGAAACAGCAAAAATAATGGAAAATGTAAAAAAGCAGCTTCAAGCTGAAACTAACCGCTTTAAAACTCAATATAATTATTTATTCGATGCTTTGGGTCTGAAACAAAAAGATGATTTAACTCTAGTTCCCGCATAAAAAATGAAAAAAATATGGATTAATCAAATATGAAGAATAAAAAATACTTAATAATTATAATTGCTATAATGCTGATTATTTTAGCATTTGTTGGTTATAGATTTTATATAGCCTGTATTTTCTATAGACAAATAGATTGCGATATAGTTAGTAAACCAACTTATGATGCTGATAAAGAAGAATTTGAACCCCCTGAAGATTGGTATGATCATGGCGATAGTTGGGACTCAGACTGGGGATTAGATTCTGAGACAATGAATGATGAAAAAGTCGATATAATTAACTTAGTTAATTTATTTAAACCAGATGATAACTACTCTCCTGAGATTGATCTATCAGGAAAAGATTTAAAAAAGCTCGGCCTGACTTCAGAAAAATATACCACATTAGATGAAAATGGATTGTCACAATCTGTTAACAACGATGGCATTGATGATAATAAATTATATAAAATTAGTATTCTCGAGCTAATACCTCATCATAATTCTGAACTATTTGGCTCTGAAAAGGAAAAAATATTACTAGAAATTATAGAACAAATAAAACCCAATAACTTCAATGATATTAAAATTAAGCTGATACCAGCTATTAAAGAAATGATGTCAAAAAAGGAAATGAAGAATTTACCCAATTTGACTCAAAGAAAAACACTTCCCCAAATAGAACATCAATATGAGAGAGAATCATCGTTTTTGCATAATTATTGGTATTTACTAAGCAAAGCTTTTATAAAAAATGAAGAATATGAAAACGCTCTGCTAATCAGTCATGCCATTTTTTATGTAAATAAATATAATGAGTCTAATTTTCTTGAAACAGGTTCTATGATTTCAAGACTAAGTTCTATCTTCAGAAATTCACGAGCTTGTGATGCTATTCTTATCTGGGCTCACAAACCCAAAGCCAATTGTATAGAATTAAGTAAAGCAGTAGCTCTAGATATTCTTGATTTTGTTGAAAGAGACGGCAGTCTTGCTTCAAATTTAGAATTTGAAAATCTAAATCTTACAGATAAACTTGAAATACTATGTAAAAAAGGTTACTACAGCTTAGATTGGTATATAAAATCCACAGAATATAAGAATATTATGGATTTAACATACAAATATCCACAAAAAATCATCGACAAACCAATAGCTGAAACAACAAAAGAATTTGAAAAATTAGAAAAAGATTATTCTAATTATTTAGATAATTGCTCAAAACAAACAAACCCTTTTAATCTTAATACCTCTGCTTATAGTGTTTTTATTTCATATATTATAAATCCATATAAAGCTCTAAATGTTCGCTTTTTTAAAGAAAATGATAGGTTTAGTTTTATAAAAGATTTAAAGAAATGCAATGAATTATTATTAGCTAAAATGGAACTAACCTCTATTGCCTTAGCAATAAATGCTTATGTTTGTGAAAATAAAAGATACCCTGAATCAATGGATGAATTAAGCAAATGGTTCGGTAAAAAATTGCCCAACAACAGATTTACTAAGGAGCCATACAAATTAGACTTTAACGGCAAACACTTGCTGTATAACAATGGTATAGATGGAAAAGAAGATCTATCTTGTGAAAACAGCGATGATTTATTTTTTGATTTTTCTTTGAACGACTAATCTTAAAATACCCTAGGTCATCCGCGATACCATTAGTTTTGTCTACCTTAGTGAACCTTAGTAGCTAAAATAAAAAAAGCGGCAAACGGGGTTGGGAATCAAACCCAGAAACCAGCTCTGATAAATATTTTAGAAGGTATGCACTCCGATTAAGAACTACGAAAGTCACCATTAGGTCACTTTTTGAAATAAACCAAATTTTTCTTGTAAATTAATTAATAGCTAGTTCTTTTGTGGCAGCCTTAAACTTGGCCACTGACATACCCATTCTTTCAGCGGCTTGCTTCAATGTAAGAATACCATCTTTCACGAGTTCAGCTAATGCCGACACTTTGCCTTTTTCTAGCCCCTTTTCAAATCCAATGTTTTCTAATTTATCATAGAAATCACACATATCTACTCCACCTCTTTCTTCGTTTTCATCAATAAGTTCATCGACTATTTCAAGAGACCTTTCATCATTGGTCAAAGCATATATGAGCTGGGCAAACTCATATGGATGGTCTAGCTTTCTGGAAGTGACCTTGTATTTAATATCTTTTCTCTTTTTGATAAATTCTATCAAAGACCTGAAATCACTCTTGAATCGTTTTACTTCACTGTCTGACAGCCCTATAACTTCGATTAGATTTAAGCTATAATCATTAACAAAGGGTTTCAGCTCTGGAACAACCTTTACTGTTTCTAACAGGCTTTTGTTCGTATTCCAAGAATTGTCATCGAGACAGAGAACAAATGTGATTACAGGATAAGGCTGAATCTTTATTTTATTCTTAGATTTTTCAGATTTCCTAATATCCACTAACTGCCTTTTATATGAAGCTCCATCGTAAGCTATCACTCTCAATGGCATATATGGATCTGGCTTGGTCTGATTTTCTATACCCCACAAAGCTATCCTAATGTTATTTTTCTTCCAGATTTTGGAAACATCACGCTCCTGTTGGTGTATTTTCTTAGATTTTCTAAATGTAGACAGGTTTGATTCATCGGTCAGGTCATCTTCTTTAACAACCCTCTTGCCTTTGAATACAAAACCATTAACAATGTCAGCAAAGACATCATTATATTCTTCTAGAGTCTTTTCTGCTATATCTTTCTGCCCCATTAGACTGTACTCCCTATGGCTTAATTATAAGATTTAGGAGCTTATGTTGCAAGGGTTTATCTTTTATTTGTTTTATAGCTGTTTTATCTTGCATTCTTAAATAAAGATACTTTTATACTTTTTGTAACATCATTAATTATTTTATCAAATTTTGTTTTACTTTCAGAAGGATAATAAAAATACATAGTATAAGTATAAAAACCTTCATTATCCAAAATAGTTTTTCTATAATAAACATGGTTTGTAGAATCTGTTCCTGAACGAATAAACCAAGTCTTTTTAAGAACAGAATAGCTATCAGTGGTTTCTTTTGTTGAGTTGTATTCCTTTTCTATCCCATCCATATTAAAACTAGCCCATACTGCAATATATGTTTCTTTATCAAAATAAAACTTTTGCCCATCACCACTATCAGATTCACCATTCGGAATCATAAAATCAGGATAATTAATACTATATCCATATTTTACATTAGTGTATTTTTTATAAGTTATATTATTGGGTATTTCTGAAACCCTTCTATTGCTAGGAATAGTATTATCTAATGTTTTCGAGTAATCGTTATCGTTAGAATCGACAACATTTACAAATCCGCCAAAACACCAGCCACTTACTTTTCCATCGGTTACTTTATACCAATTAGAGCTGATATTTTCTATTGTTTGTTTAGGCCCGTTTATATCAAGGATAGTAACTTCAGTATTATTTTCGATACTACCAATTTTTTGTGAATTTGCTTTAGGTTCTTTTCTTATATTTATTCCAGATTTAGCTGTTATAATACCAATCGTTTTATTGGAATTATCATTAATGTAAGAAACGTAAGATTTCGTATTGTCAGATGGTTGTTCAACGAGGTCTTCGTTTGTTACAAGAGCAACACGAAAACCGAGCCTCATGCGTTTAAGATCAGATTCTGCATTACATCTATAAGATGAACGGCTGAAACTAGCATTGTTGCCATAGCTTCCACCACGATAGACGCGTGAAGAACCTATTTTAGCTCCTGTAGGGTCTATAACTTCTTCTGTTGGATATTCACCATATAAATCTTTACACCATTCCCACACATTGCCGTGCATATCGTAAATGCCCCAGGCATTAGGCTTTTTCTGACCTACCTTATGAGTAGTGCCATTAGCATTTTTATCATACCAAGCTACTTCATTAAGATTATGACAAGCTCCGTTTATTGTTGTCAAATTTTTCCCATTATTCAAGGTTGTATTTGTTCCTGCTCTACAGGCATATTCCCATTGAGCTTCCGTAGGCAGATCAAATTTATAACCAGATGGAATATAACGGGAATATTTATTATTTAATATTTCACAAAACTTAACGACATCATCCCAGCTGACAGACTCTACTGGCTTGTTTGGGTCTTTGAATTTAGAAGGATTATTTCCTACAACAGCTTCATATATTTTTTGAGTCACCTCATACTTACCAATATAGAAAGGATTAGAAATTTTAACTTTATGCTGTTGTTCATCATTGTTTCTTCCGGGTTCGTTAATTGAACTTCCCATTATGAAACTACCTGTATCGCATTTTATCAATTCTATTCCTGTAACTGCATTTAAATCTTCAATCATGGATTCTGCTGCTACTTGCATATGTAACTCTATTGGTTCACATTCTTCATAATCATTTAAATCTTCCTCTTTGTTTTGTAATTCCAAATTTTCTCTTTGCTTCTCTATACGAATTTGATCTACTCTTGTCTGTTTTTCTATTTCTACTGTATCTTTTTTTTCTTTTGTTATTTTTAAATAATTTACATAAAGTACTGCATCAATAATTAAAAATAAAAAAATAGTTAATACAAATATTTTAAAGACTGTCTTCTTGTTATTTTGAGATTCTTCTTCGTCGCTATCTTCATCTGTTTCTGGTTGAGCTTCCTGCTTAGCTTCTATCTCTTTTTCAACTTCTGTTTTTGGTTGAATTTCTTGCTTAGCTTCTATTTCCTTTTCAACTTTTGTTTCTAGTTGAACTTCTTGCTTGTTTTCAACTTTTTGCTCAATATTGTTAAACTCTATTTCCGTTTCTTTTTTTTCTTCAGGAGCAATATCTTTTTTACTTTCAGCTAGTTCTTTTTTTTTTAACTCTTCAATTTTATTTTCACATTCTCTAATTCTTGATTCAGAATCTCCATAGTATTTTATAGTCAAAAACAGTTCCTTTGCTTTACGACAATCTTCAAGATTTCCTCTCATTAATTCGCAAGCTTTTGAATATGTGTTTTCCTTTTCTTTAAGGTATTTTTTAATATTATCAGACTTCTTATTACACCAATTTTTCAAACTTTCAATAAAGTCTGTAAATATATTATTTGAAATTTGGGCAACGTTATTTTGATTATTGAAATTGTTGTTTTGTTGATTGATAATTGTTTGAGAATTAGGATCTAGTTTAGAGTTTGGCAAACAATTAAAATTATTGGGTAAACCATATTTGTTCGCGCCTTTGGTTCCTGGAGCAAAAGCAAAATATAAACCGAAAATTATAGTAATGTAATTACATATAAGCTCTAAATCTTTTAATATAAAGAAATCTTTAAGTAGTAATAAAGCATTTTTTTCTGAATTATCTACTACAGCTGAATTTAGTACTATTAAACTAAAAGAATAAACAACTATTTGAATCCAAAATATTATTTGCCAATAACCAGACATATTTAAATCATGAAGACGTCTAGCATTCAATGATAATTGCTGTTTTATTGTAACTATAATAAAAATAATATATATAATAAAATCTACTGCTATAGGTAACTTAAAATATGAAAAACTTTTACTAAAATATGTATATTTATAAAAAAATATTAAAATACTGTCAAATGGGAATGAGGAGAAACGAGTAGGTACCGTTATAAACTCTAATCCAATAATAGTTATTAGCCAAAAAGGGAAAATACATAATATAGTTTTCCACCATTCCGATCGTGAACAACGCCCTTCAAACTTTCCATTCCACCAATTCTTTATAATTTTTCCAAAGGAAAATGTTCCATTTTCAGAGGTATGATACTCGTTATTCTGATTGTGATTACTATGGTTAGACTGTTGGTTAACAGTATTAGAGGAATTAACGTTAGGTTGATTAGGTTGGTTTAGAGATAGATTATTAGGAGCTTCGTTTCCCTCTTTCTGAAATTGATTATTATTAGATGGTTGAGGAGCTGAATAAGAATCAGTTGCTTGATTATTATCAAGAATATCATCAGTATTAACTTTGCTGCCGCATTTATTACAGAACTTTGCTCCCTCTCTCAAACGGTTCCCACAATTAGAACAGAATAAATCCATAACAAGCCCCTAGTATTGTTTTCTGGTTTTAAATCATAATCTTTAAAGCTATTTCTATAGATTTTACAACTTTAGACGTATAAAAACAACATTATTTAGACAACCTTATATACAACACTTTGTTTACTACGTGGAGATTAGGCGTTTAATGCTTTACACTTCAATATAGGAGCAAAGAAAATGAAGAGGTCTGAAAGAAAACAAGCAAAGCAAGAACTTAGAGAGGCAACACAAACCATTCTTGGTGATATTATTGTAGGACTTAGAAAAAAAGCAGATTTGTCACAAGAAGACTTAGCTTATGAAAGCGGTGTAGATAGAAGTTTCATGTCTAAGATAGAAACAGGGCAGACTGCTGTTAGTTTATTAACACTTATGAGGCTTGGCAAAACTCTTGGGGCAAAGACTTCCGATATAATAATAGAATTAGAAAAGAAGATGGAACAGCAGAAGCAGAATATGTCCGACGAGGAATAACTTTATAATTTACATTTAGGTTATAGCACAAACTATCGTTAGCTAAATAAACTGTATCCTAATTTTTTATCTCTCATCTCTAAACTCTCTGATTGCGAGTCTAGTCAGCCTACAGAACAGTGCTGCTGACTGCCAGAATATCCTTTTTGGTGGGTTTTACCATAATTTCTAAGGTCTCAGAGCATTTTGCATACAAGACCGCCTGTTTAGGATATTTACAGCAGAATTTTATAATACGCTCTACTTTTCTAAGCCAGGATTTACTGCTGATATGGCGTGTCAGCAGACTTCTTAAGACTATTTTATAGTATTCTATACATTCCGGGTGCTCATATATACTCAAGCAGCACTGCGAGAAGTATTCCCTCATTATTCTTTCATCATGGCTTCTGGAGTAGGTCTTCAATAAATAAGGCAGCTCCATAAGCATTATATTGCGAATTTTCATATTTTTTACCCCATATAACAGCATATTTACTAATAAATAAGCAAAAATCCCCTTAAAGTCCACTATTTGAGCCTATCACACCTGGTTTTTTAGTAATTTTTTGGTATAAGTCAGGTGTGAAAGGAGGTTTAACCAATCTATGGCTGAAATTTACAAAGTAGAATGGACTGAGACTCTTTCCAGAACGGGGAATATCACTGCTGATTCGCTGTCAGAGGCTATTTCCAAGGCAAGAGAGCTGCATTTCATTGGAGATATAGTTCTTGGAGCTGAAGATTATGCTGGTGGTGCAGTAAAAGCAGTAAATCCTTGTTCTGGAGAAGAGCAGATTTCATATCTGTGATCCAAAAATCAGGTGAAATTACCGATTTTACTTAATTTTTGCAATTTTTAAGGCATAAGAATGCTGTAAAGCTCGATTTACCCCAAATTTCTACAAATTTTAAAGACAAGGAGGTTCTATGTTCAAAGACTACTTTGGTAAAGAGCTTAACCTAGGTGACAAAGTTGTATATCCAATACACGAAAAGGGTGGTATGTCATTGGAACACGGTCTAATTCACACATTCGCACAATACACATACGGTAATCTGCTTGTAGTCGAACGTGCAGCAGTAAGAGATTTTGATTCAAATGAACATGAACTGGATTATGTAAGAGATTACAACCTGCTCAAAATCGAATAAGGCATTTAAAGCCTGTTCCTCAAATTCCTCGATGCTATAAAAGGAGATAACGTTATGAAAGTACTTTATACAATACTGTCTCTTCTTCAGCGGCTGCTAGAATCAGCACCGATTCTTAAAGACCCGATGACAGACCTGGACGACAAGAAGAAGAAATGAAGCTCAGGAACCCTCACCGGATGAGGATTTCTGTAAAAATCTATTCTAAGGGCATTTCCTTGACCATGGTGAGGCTTCAATAGTTCTTAGACATAAATGTATAGGTTCGTCAAAATAACCTCACCACAGTCAAGTATGAAGGATATTTTTTCCTTACAACTCAACTCACCCATAAGAATAAAAAATCCCAGTCCCTGTAATACCCCCCATAAAACCAGTGATATTCAGCAAACAGACAGTAAAACTCTGTTGTCTGACTTCGTTACTGAATTTCACAGAAATCATAGGTATAAGCCTATTGTTCCACAAACTTATTTCAGGAGGTTCCAAGATATGGACTATCAAACGATTCAGAAAATCATAATGGCTATTTTATTGGTTGGAGAGCTTATTGTCGGCTCAGGTGGAGATAATACACCAAAAGGCAAGAACGATACCTGGTTCTGATAAAGGAGCAATAAAAATGGATAAAAACACAACTCAGATACTCAGCAAAGCTATAGAGGCAGCAGCTTCTATTATTTCCAGCTGGCTCAGTTCAGGCAGCAACAGTAAAAACATAAACAAAGGAGAATTATAATGAACGGTCTATTTTCCCATTTAAACCTTAAACCAAGCAACCCGCTTACTCTTGAAGCACTCACAAATAAGCTGAGAGAAAGAGAACTGCACTACCTGCCAGATGTCACAATTCCATTAAACGAAGTAAGAGTCGATGACAACCTCAACCTGATAATACCAGAAACAGACAGGACCTTTGCACTTAATGGGCATAGCAAGCAGCAGCTAAACAGTCTGCTAGGATTCCGCTATGACAAATGGTTTGAATCTGCTGAAACAGATGTAAAGCGAGACGAACTTAATACCAGACTAAAAAGAGCAAGTTCCACTGTAAAGTTCAGACTGACAGATTATAATGATACTGCTACAGCAGATGGAACAGTTGCAGGTATAGTAACTCCGGGTTTCCAACCCATCAATGATTCCATAGTGACTACTGTTCTTGGATTCAACATTGGGCATAACAGCAAAATACTTAGGGCTAACATTACAGAGCAGACAACTGAATATGTTATCGCCTTTGGTGCTCCAGAGAACCAGTATGCCGTAGGTGAAATCTTCAAGGCTATAGGGATAAGCAACTCCAACACTGGGGCTGCTTCGTTCAATATGAAGATGATGTTCGTGAGAGTAGCCTGCCAGAATGGTCTGGTCGTTCCTGCTTTCAACAATCATGGACAGGCGGCCTCGCTTCTTATAAACAGGAAGCATACCGGTAAGGCTATAGAAGAAGTGCTGGACAGGTTGCACGACTCTGTAACAGATATTTCCGAAAGATTCAGTAATGGTATAGAAAATCTCTACAGAGCTTCCGGTGAACCAGTATCCGACCCTCTGAAAGCTTTGCAGTATGTGGTCAAGAATGCCCATCAGCCACAGAAGCTTGCACAGGAACTATTACAGACAAGTTTTGCGAAGGAACCTATGATGACAAAGCTCGGGATAGTGAGAGCTATTACCGACCACGATACACACGAAGCTCTAGGACTCACGCAGGAAGCTAGACGTGACCTTGAGCAGAGTGCCAGCAATTTCATTGGTCTACCATATAACCAATCTGTAATGTAAGGTAACTATCCGCAAGGGGCAGTTATTAAATGAGCTGCCCCTTAATTTATTTTAGGAAAGGTAAATAATAATTATGAGAACTAGTGAAAACATAACAAACATAGCTGCCTCGTTAGCTTTGGCTCAAAGTGAGATTGAACCTGCCGTATTCGACAGTAATAATACGGATTACAACAGCAGATATGCTTCGCTCGCAAGTGTAATGCACGCTTGTAGAAGTACTTTGAGCAAGAACCAGATAGCTGTCGTACAAGGGTGTTCTGTATCGGAGAAGAATGTTGTGGTTAATACTATGCTGATACACGCAAGCGGTGAATACATAGCTGATGACCTTGCAATACCCATAGCACAGAATACTCCGCAGGCTATCGGCTCTGCACTGACTTATGGCAGGAGATATGGTTTAGCCTCATTAGTAGGTATAGTCTGTGAGGAAGATGATGATGCAGAATCTGCTATGCCAAAATCTGACGATAACGGTGGCTTTGATAATGTGGAATATACTGCCCCTAAAGAAAGTGTCAGTCAGGCACCAGTCAAGGCTTCCAATGTTAAAGAAGTAAAGACCCCGAGAGAGTCAAAATCTAAACGCGCCATAGCAAGGGCTGCTCTTATAAAAGAGATATTCAATACCAGCAACCAGTTGGGTATGAACATCACGAACCTGAAAGAATTTATATCCAATCTGACAGGCAAGAGTATCGCAGAGAGCGGGGACTTATCGGATGCAGACCTGCCTTTCATACTTGGTGAGTTGCAGAAGCTCAAGGCTACAGAAAGCAAGGCGGCATAATATGAAGATAACCAACAATCATAATATTCCTGCCCCCTTGTTCAGAGCCATCTGCAAAGATGAATATGACAAAGGTGATTCTGATGTTACCGTAACGACTCTGATTAAGCCTGTCCAGATACAGGTTCTTGAGAAACAGCATTACAAGGATATAGAGGTAGATGCTCTTGATAATCTTTGTATGTTTCTCGGTCACTCTGTCCATAAGGCTTTGGAAGAAAGTTCTGATGACGCTATCGTGGAGCAGAGGTTCTACAAGACTTTCAATCTTGGTGAAAACTTAGGCTCTATTAAACTAGGAGGCTGTGTAGATTACTATGACCCATTCACAGAAACTATCACGGATTATAAGCTGACCAATATATTCAGTGTAAAGGAAGGTTGCAAGGACGATTGGATAAACCAGTTGAACTGTTATGCTCATCTTGTCAGAACTAATGGATTCCCGATTAAGAAGTTGCAGATTTGCGCAATCATAAAGGACTGGAGTCGTTCTATGGCAAACAGCAATCCCGATTATCCATCGGAGCCTGTTCTGGTTATAGATGTTCCTGTCTGGCAGGATGAAGAAGTTGGAGCTTATATAATATCTAAACTGAAGTCCTACATCTGTGGTATCAGACAGAATATCTATCAGTGCTGTAGCGAAGAAGATACCTGGCAGAAACCAGATACCTACAAGGTATTCAAAGGTAGCAATACCAGGGCAACGAAGAGCTTTGCTACGAGGGAAGAAGCTCTGATGTGGATAGATGGCAGCAAAGACGCTGACAAATATAGAATCGTCTGCTTGCAGGGTAGAAGAACCAGATGTGAAAGCTTCTGCCGTGTAAACAAGTGGTGTCCACAGTATCTGCAATATGTAAAAGATCAGACAGATGTTCAGTAACTTAACAGGCCCCATCGTTCCAGATGGGCATTTCTATTATAAGGAGAAGGTAAAATGGTAAGTATCAACAGAGTTATAATAGCAGGGAGACTCAAGGATGCTCCTGAACTCAAGACAGTCGCAAGCAATAGAAAGTTTGCTACTATGGTATTGGTCATAGATGATTTGTGGAAAGGCAAGGACGGTGAGGTCGTCAAGAAGTCCACCTTTGTAAACATCATCTGCTGGGGAAGTCTTGCCGAAAATGCTTCAAAGTATCTGACAAAAGGGAAATCACTGATGGTGGAAGGTCGTATCGAAACTGATACCTATACTGACAGCAAAGGCAACAAGCATAGCAGCACCAGAATCAATGCCAGTAACATAGTTTTCTTAGAAAGCAGTAAGTCTGAATCTAAAGGAGCAAGAGATTATGCTTACTGATTCAAATGATGTTGCTGCCAGACTGGAGAACCTAAGCTGGTATCTTGAAATCAACAGAGAGAAATTCGTATCTATAGATGACGCATTTCTTGCCGGTTACAAGAAGGCTCTAGAAGATGTCGTAGAACTGATGAGGCCTAGGCAGGCTCAGAACATTAACTGAACAAAAAATAAGGGTGATTGTAAAGTCACCCTTATTTGCTATACCCTATAACTTTTTTTAACTTAGAATACTATAACATCCTTTTCATCTTCGCTAGATAACCTTAAAGATTTACCATTCCCAGTTGCTGAATTAAAACTTTTACCCTTTAGATTTTTAAGTATCTCATCTAACTCATCAACTCCAACCTGCTTAGAAGTTCCATCATCACAAGTTCTATAAGCATAAACAGGAAAACTGTCTATTCTCTCACTTGTGGCGAAACAGTATCTCGGTAGCTCCTTAAGCTCTTCAGAAGTGAGTTCTAAAGAGATAGTTCTATGCTCACTATCTTCGTAAGCATAAGTAGCTTTACCCCAAAAGTTATTTTCAAGGTCTAAGGTAGAGAAAGCGTTGTTTAGTTTATATACAGCTGTTTGAGATGGCCCTGTAATTCTAGGTCTGGAAACAAAGTCTTTACCTTTAACAGAATCTTCCGTCAGCCAACCGGAATCATTAAGCATTTGAGCAATTACTTTACTATCAAATCCACTGACTCTTTTAACAGCATCACGTCTCATCCATATTTCTTCAGTATCTAGTTCAATTAAATCTCCTGAAACAACGTTGTGATCCAAAATATGCAAAAGAACAATATCTTTATGAGCAATTTTAACAAATCCGTCTATTTCATGCATAAAGCTTTTATCAGGAACTTTATATTTATCAAGAGAATTAAGTTGAACAAATTTAGTAGTTTTTGTAGAGTTAATATGGTCAGCAATCTTTGATAAAGCAATAGCCTTTTCATGATTAGTTCCATGATGTTCTCCATACCACTTCATAAAGCAATACGTAGCAGCTTCTGTAGCTTTACCCTTCTCCCAGCCAGTTAAACCAAAATCTGTTGCAAGTTCACCTGCAAATCCAACCAAAGCAAATCTGCTGCCAACTCTACTAACATTTTCTGCATTCAAAGACTTTAAGAAGGCAGAACGATAACTTTGCCATTTTTCTCTCAATTCAAGAATATCAGTAATTCCAGTTATAATCTGGTATATAAATTCAGGACCTGCTACTCCGAAGTTTGCTTCATCTTCATTACAATCCCTAGAAGTTAGTCTTTTAACTGCTTGAGCAAAATCTGCGGGATTATCATATTCGTGTATATCTGAAAACACTCCCATACCTTTTCCACCATTGGCAGGAATAGAAGCTAATCTATCTTCTACTCCACCTTCTATATTTATATTAGCTTCTGCTGCTATTGTTGAGGAAGGTTTTTCACTGGAACTTATAATCAATGTTCTGAATTTACGTTGCATCTTTTCGTTGGCATTGGAATCCAGGCGACCTTTCCCGTCTCCACCAGCAAGAGAGTAAATAACGTTGTTCAAATCCTTCGGATTACCTATTCTACCTAATTCATCAAGAATTAAAACATTGTCATTTCTGCTTTCAGCAACAGATTCAAAATGGTTGGTTGTACTAGACCAGCTTTTCATCTGACTTTCTCTACAACCGCCAACAGTTGAAGCAACTTCCAATAGAGTAGTTTTACCAGTTCCATGTAAACCATAAAAATTGAATCCACCATCATCACCTGCTGGAATGTTGAGAACTCTAAGCAAAGGACCAGCAAAAGCTATACATATAGAGAATATCATCAAAGGATTCCCAACAGCCAGTTTTGCTATACCATTTTTCCAACCTTCTATATTTCCAGCTCTCTCAAAAGCATTGTTTTTAGAGTTTATTACTGGCATATATTTGTTGGTGTCTGATTCTTTCTGTATCACTTCAGTTTGAAGGGCATATACATTACAATCTCCAGATGTCCAACCTATTTTTTTTATTACATGACCTTCGGGAACATTATCCAGAGTAAGTATGTAGCTATATAACGCATTAACAACAAGGCTAGGATTTGTAATACCAAAGACAATTCCTTTATCCCTAAGATCTTTAAAGACTGTATTCCCAGTTGTTGTTGTTTGAACATCGGAATCTTTTATCATAATACCATCAACAAAAGTTCCATCTTCTTCATAAAATCCAAGTTCATGCATATGAGAATCATGTTTATCATGATCCCAATAATGGCATACAACATATATGGCTTTAGTAGTTAGCATTATATCTACTTCTTTATAGCTTGGACTAGATTGATTATCAGCTTTAGCTTCTGTTTTGCTGTCTTTTTCAGAATCATTATCAATATGGTGTTTTGATGAAGTTTTTGTTTTAACCTTAGTTCTCAAAAAAAGCTTGTTACCATAAATCACAAATGTTAATGGATTGTTAGGGTCAGCATTAGAATAGAGTATATAATATCCATCTTTCTTATAGCATCTACCATGTGATACAGTTTTATCCGATATAGCAATCTCTGTAGTTGGAGATACCAAATCAGAAGCAGATATATTTTTTATTTTCTTCTTTTTAATTTTTATCATTTTTTTCTCCTATTTTTGTAAGATTATTAACCCAACGAGCACTGTCGTTCTGGTTGACTGCCGATTTTAAATCCATCATCAAATGTCCTTTCGGCTTCCCTGCGTTCCTTGTCGGGACCGTTATGGTTGTTGAGATAGGCTTCTATGAACATATCCCTTAAAGTTTCTAGCCCTTCTTTAGAAGAGAAAAACCAACTGAAATTTCCAAGACGTGCAGCACCATTGTAAAGAGCCTCATGCCTACCAGGGTGTTCGGTTGTAGCAATCCTTTTAAGCCAATAGTTTACTATTTTATTGAAATTCTCTCTGTTGGTAGTATTAGAGCGGACTTCATTAATATTGTCAGGTATTTTATAGGCTTGCTGACAAACAATCTGGCTGTTACGTTTTTGTTTGGTCACAGTCTGTCGAGACTTTTCTGACACAGGGAGTTCCTCTACGTTTGGATTGACATAAAGATTTGGATCATAACTGATGTAACAGAGACGGTTAATGTTAAATGTGCTAGGGTCTACAGTAAGGTTATGTTCTTTGTTAAGATAACTACTGACTTCGCTCATTGCCGCATTAAAAGAATCCAAGTCTGTGAAAGCCACATTAAAGCCTACTTTGAGTCCCTGACCTGAAGGGCTTTGAAAGAAGAATGCAACATATTTATCTTTCCTTAGCTCTTCGTTAAGCTTTTCGTATTGTTCCAAATCAATATCGTCAATATCAGCTATTATAAGATTAGAAGGCTTTACAAGACCATTACGAGTCTTGGTTTTGAACACACCAGTTGGAGTAAAACAGGGGAGCAAGCCTTTCAAATACGTAGCCATCTTTTTTGCTTTTGAATCAGGCTCAGCCATTGAAGCGTAAGTTCTTACTTCTTTTATATAGGAATAGAGCAAGGGGTAAGATTGAGGCAAATCAATTATCAAAAGCAGTATTTGAAACAATATCCATTTTGTACCCATCCCTTGTTCCTCTTTATTAGAATACAGAGAAACAGGACTATTGAAAACATTATTCACCATGAGGTAAAACTCCTTATACGAGTTTAGAAATGAATGATACTAGTAACTCACCCCAATTTCAGCATTGAAGCCTATGGGCAGGGCGTGAGTCAATGAGTTAGCAGGAATAGAAAGGGCACAGATTAATAGTTCGTGAAAGCCTAAAGTTAATGTCTTCTATCAATTTTTTTAAGAATAAATTTATTATATAGGGCTTTAAGGTTGTTTCCTTTAATTCTTAAAACTGCGGGCTTTCTTAACTATCAACTCATTAACTCAACCCCACCGCTTCCTTTTACAGAAGCGAGTTTTCATTGAGCGAACAAAAAAGGTAAGAGCTATCTCTGAAAAAGAAACTAACTCTTGAAAGTAAGTTACCGATATTCATTCCAAACTCCATTAAAATTAAAAATTATAGGAGTTAGGCTAGTAGACAGTTCAGACAAGCTATGATATATTATTAATAACGATAAATTTATTACTTGTGCTATTCTGTCTAATAGCTAACTCATTGGGCAAGTAGCACTTTTTGTTTTTAGGCAAACAGGCTACAGACGAAACTTCTCCCCATCCACAGGTGTCAGAAAATCATACCCTTCATTTGAAAACTCCTTTCTTTATATCCTCTATTAGCTGATGAACATACTCAGCTGTCCAGAAAGCTGCTCTTCCAACGTGTATTGGCGGTATTACCTTACCGTCACGAACCCACTTCTTAAAAGTGGATTCTTTTACATCTATAAACTGTAAAATTGTTCTTTTACGTAATAGACCTGTGTTTGGAAGGTAACACTCTTGAAGGTTTGCCATTTGAAGATTCCTCCTATAGCTTAAAATTTTTTTGAAGCGAGAAAACCTTCAACGTCTTCTATCCTCCACATAAGCTTTCTGGAGCTGATTCTTATCGGTTTAGGGAACTCATTTTTATCAACCCAATCAAAAAGACCCGTTCTGGAAACAACATAATCCAGCTTTTCAAGGACTTGGTTTGTTGTCATATAATTTTTTTTATTAAAATGCATATTTTTAACCTTTCGTATTTGATATAACGTAATTATATTTTAAAGTTGTTTTATTGTCAATACCGCTTTAAATTTTTAAAATTTTATGATATAGTGTGAGTATTATCAGTTCTAGGAGGTAATGTAAAATGGGAATAACAAACCACCAACTCGATACTCTGCTTATAAACAGAAAAAGCAATATGGTTAAGAAGCTGACTGGGAAAGAAATAATATTACCTGGTCAGCGTCTCTTCCTTTGGAATAATGGAATGTTGGTTCAATGTTACCAGAATGCGAAACGCTTTTCATACCAATATATAGATAATCAAAAAAAGAAGAAGCAAGTTGCTATAGGAACATTCTCACCCTCTGGTGATGGTATAGCAACTTTTACAATAGAACAGGCGTTGAATGTTTATCATACTGCTATTGGCAATTTAAAGAACCAAGGAATAGACCCCCAAGAAGAAAAACAGAAAAGACAGAACCAGATTGAGCAGGAAAAAAAGAGAGATAAGATTACATTCGATTTTTATAGTGAAGAATGGATACAGAACAAAAAATATGGTAGCAAGGACTATCAAGCTAAAGTAAAGCAACGCTTTGAAAAGTATTGCGACAGCATAAAAAATAAACCTTTACATAGGATTATGGAAGAAGATTTAAGATATATTCTCACTAATCTAGCTGAGTCTAGTCCTGACAAAAAAGATTCTGCCCATAGACTATACCTTTCTTTGTCTGATATTTTCAAGCAAGCTCGGTTAAATAAGCTCATAGACAATAATCCAATGAAAGATATTTTGCCAGAAGAGTTTCCAGCTGTAAAAAATGGGAAATTCAACAATGTTACCAAGCTCTCTGATTTACAGAGAGTGCTGATTGCATTAGATCACTGTAAAGGAGAACCAGCAACCGTCTCTGCACTTAGACTAATGCCACATTTCTTTCTACGTGCATCTGAACTGCTATCTATAAAATGGGAAGATGTGGATTTTAATAATAGAATTATCAAGCTCCATAAAGCTAAGGTTTTAGGTAGGTCTATAAAAGATAGTTCTACAGAAGATTTGCCCTATGATTATTATTTGCCATTATCTGATTATGCAGTAGAGCAACTGACAAAACTAAAAGTATTTACAGGAAACTCAGTTTATGTTTTTTCTAATAATGGCAAAGCTTTAGACCACAGCACGCTTTTGAAAGCTCTTAGAAAATGTCTTGCTGAATATAAGATTCCTAATGCTACCTGTATTCACGGATTCAGATATACAGCTCGTTCTCTTCTTGTAGCCAAACTGAATATTCCCCCAAGAGTTGTTGAACAGCAGATGTCTCATTCTTACAATGTATCAGGAGAAGAACGTGCAGTGTCTGGAGATAAGTATGGTTACGACAACTATACATATATTCCTGAACGCCGAGCTCTGATGGACGTGTATAGTTTGTTCCTCTTAGGACTAAGAGATAAATATGTGGAATTAACACCAAAAGAAGCCAGGGCATTGATGATAGAAGGTAAAAAAACAGAATGGCATCAATATCTGGAAATGTTGCAGAAAAAATACGTGGAATTAAGCAGAGCATATGAACAGGTCGATGGATAAAGTAGGTAGCCCCCAGTCTGAAAATTCAGACTGGGGGGGACAATAACTATGGAGTGGTAAATAATGAATAAGACAGTGGGAATGGAAGCAAAAGGCAGAGTCTATAGTGATTTCAATGAGATAGTGTTCAGAAAATTCCTTATACAATTTGTTAATTCAAAGAAATCTGCTCTTGATATATTCTTAAAATTCTTTGATGATGAAACAAAGAGATTATTTCCCGAAAGCTTGCCTATAGATAAATCCGCCGATGACCAGTTTCATGGTGATATGATTAGTTTTATAAAAGAGTATGTTGCTGTTAATGAAAATAATGTTGAAGTAAGAATAAAAGATGAAATTGAACAAATAGTAAAAGACTATAGAACTTTAATAATAGATATGCTCAAAGTAGCTTCTGAGGATTCTATTGAACAGCATTTAAAGGAATCAAGGATTGATAAACAAGGTAATGTATATTATGTAGAAACTGATGTAAATAGAACTAACCTTGAATCAAGAATACAGGATAGCTTGAAGCCCTTATATGAAAAAATAGTGTGGAGGGGTAAATCTGATATAGGATTGAATCTAGAAATGAAATCTAGGTATATGAATACTGCAAATAGATGTAAGCAACTCTTAGCGGATGTAATAATGACTATGCTGAGAGGTTTTGATATTCGCAATCCATTTGCTTATAAATATGTGAATTGTTGCCCTCTGTGCAAGATATGGTTTGTAAAGAACAGAAAAGACCAGGTCTTTTGTAGTGAAGCTCATAGGAAGCAGTTTCAGAACGATAGAGACAATGCTATAGCAAAAGAAAAAAGAAGAATAGCCAGAGAGGTAAAAAAACAAGCCAAGTTACAGGCTAAAAATTCAGTATTGAAGCCTAATTCGTAAATTTTGAGTGACCTAAAATAATGAATTTTAAATTATAGAATCTAAAGTCACCATTAGGTCACCATAAAAAATAAATTTTAATGGCTTTTGGTAACTTTTAGTGACCGACTAAAATAATAAAACTCGCTGATGTAGCGAGTTTTTAACCTTTAGTGACTTATAGTAACTAAGAGTCTAAGAGCGGGAAACGGGGCTCGAACCCGCGACCCTCAGCTTGGGAAGCTGATGCTCTACCAACTGAGCTATTCCCGCAATCTAGTAAAAATAAATATATCAAAATTGAGAAAAATTTACAAGAGAATTTAGAGCTAAGAACACTAGAGCAACAGAGCGAACAGTAGACGCGAGACCTCAACTTAGAGTTCAGAGCTTAGAGCGTAAAGATTAGGAAATTGTTTTAGGTCTTCAGACTTAACTTTGTAATAATTTGCAAAGTTCTCAAAAATCCCCCAGTCATTCTTCGAATGACTTCCCCCTTTAACAAAGGGGGTCTTTTAGAGAGCAGAGATAAGAGAAGTCTACGCATTTGTCATAAAAAGTATAGCGTATGGGCTTTAGCCCTGAAAGCTATACGTTTATGACAATGGGTAGACTATTTTAGAGAACAAAGAGCAATAGAGCATAGAGCGGGCAGCAGATGCGAGACCTCTATTCTCCGCACAAGGCTCGTTCCCTCAAAGTCTATTCGTAGGTACAAATTTATAGAGACCGCGGAGGAGAATAAGGTTGAGCAAGCAGCTGTCCGACAATCTTAGATAAAAAACTGTCTTCGGACTCTTAATTGCTTCTCTTATAGAGAAGCGTTTTTGTTGTAATTGGTTTTTATTGTTTTTATTGTTATTAGATTGTTTGATAACTATCGAAAATTGCTGATAATTATTAGCTTACCAGCCTTCGTTTTAACAATAACTACAATAACTACCGACTACAATAACTACGTATAATTTTGTTTGGCAAAGTTCTCAAAAATCC
>JAFPZP010000006.1 GCA_017417215.1 Candidatus Rifleibacteriota bacterium
AGATATAAGATATAAGATATAAGATTGAAGAATTCTTTTATCTTTTATCTTTTATCTTTTAACTTATATCTCCATTTATGGTCTTATATCTTTAACTTCTCATTTCTCAATTTCTTTAATAGCGGACAGTCTGCTTGCTCAACCTTATTCTCCCCCGCGGTCTCTGAGAATTTGTACCTTCGAATATTCATTGAGAGAACGAGCCTTGTGCGGAGAATAGAGGTCTCGCGTCTGCTGTCCGCTCTATGCTCTACGCTCTGTTGCTCTCAACTCCTAATTCCTAACTCCTAATTCCTAATTACTTTAATATTGGTGCCCCGCACTTGCACACATCATCTGTTATGGGATTAACTCTTGCACAGAATGGGCAAAGCAAATGCGTATCGTATGTTTTGTCATATTTTTCATAGTAGTCTATATCATGATGATATTTAACTCTGTCACCAGCTTTAAAATATTTATAGTAAAAAGAGTTCGGGCTTTTATTTTCTATCTTTTTAATTTTACCAGAAGTAGTCTGAATCTTTACAACATAAAGATAATAATATTCATTTCGTTCTGTATATGATCTATTAGCATTATTTCTATGATATATATGTTCTTCTTCTGTTAATCCTGTTACAACGCCTTCCCAATCACTGGTGAATAGTTTCTTTAACCACAAAAAAGCATAGAATAATAAGAAGATGCCTGAAACTCCACCGCCAATTTTCAAAGCCTCTGTCATTTCCATTTCATGCCAAAAATAGCTATACGCAACAAAGCCTAAAAAAGGCATAGGTATTATTATAAGACTAAATATAAAAGCAGCACATCCCTGAGTTCGCTTTTTACTTGCAAATCTCGGGTCATTCACTGCATTTGAAAAGCCTACCCTTTGTATTGGTGCAGACGGTTGAGATACTGATACATTATTAACCTGGGGAATAGACTGAACAATCTGCTGATTAATTTGTGCTGTTCCTCCAGCAACTGGGGTTTGAGTAAACAGATTCTGTGCAGCCGCAGGATTAACTGGTACAGTTTGATTGGCAGAAAGATTGGGAAGCTGCTTACCGCATTTTACACAGAAAGCTGCACCTTCAACAGTCTGAGCTCCGCAATTAGGGCAGAACATCTCTTTCTCCTATATTTAATCTTTTATTTTTAACATACTAACCTATTTTATACATAAAAACAAGAACGCCAAGCTCCGCTTGGCTTTACCGCTCTAAGCCCTCAATTCTTTTTAAAAGCGAGCAGTCTGCTTGCTCAACCTTATTCTCCTCCGCGGTCTCTGTGAATTAGTATCTTCTAATAACAATAACCACAATAACTACCAACTACAATATTTAAGATATAAGATTGAAGAAACGAGATTTGTAGCCTACACATTGTCATAACCGTATAGCTTTCAGGGCTAAAGCCCATACGCTATACTTTTTATGACAAATGTGTAGGCTTATATCTCACTTCTCATTTCTCAATTCATATTCAAGGTTCTAGCTCAAGTTCTTCAGGAACAATAATCTGTGAAGGTCTCTGGAAAGGTTTCAGTTCAATAGGCTTATATTCCTTTGTATCAACCTTTGGGGTGCTTACTTGTTCTGGCTTAGTTTCAACCTTTACAGGAGTCTTTTCTTCAACACTTTTGTCTGCTTCAGGTTTAACTTCAACAGGCTTATTTTCTGAAGGTTTTACTTCAACAGGTTTTTCTTCTGGAACATCGACTTTAGCCGGTTCTACAGCAGGTTTTTCATCTACTGGTTTAACTTCTGCAGGTTTGCTTTCAGCAGGCTTTGTTTCAACTTGAGCAGGAGTTGAATCTTTTACTTCAGTCTTTGGTTCTTCTTTTGGAGTTTCAACTTTTGGTTGATTATTTGTAGCTGAATTGTTTGAAAAATTAGAAGCCATCTTCAGCTTAGGATAAGCACCGGCTTTTATATCCCATACATTTGGATTCCAAGAAGCATCAAGTTTTATATCAGAAACAGAATTAAATCTTTGAAGATTTGAATATGATTCTTTATATGTCGGTTCTTCACTACAG
>JAFPZP010000028.1 GCA_017417215.1 Candidatus Rifleibacteriota bacterium
CCTCCTTTTAAATTATTTTTTAGGAGGTTTAAGACATAATAAATTTTTAAAAATTTAAATCAAAATTGCAGGACTAAATGCAATTTCTATTTTTGCAGAACTAAACGCAATTTAAATTCGATTTACTTTTTCAATTGGCAATGCCCTGTGAATAGTCATTTAGAACTAGCCAAAATGTACAATTTATGGTATAATTGATGACCTTTTATAAATATAGGTGATAAAAATGAAAAAAATTAAATTTAATTATATCAAAAAAAATAAAGGTGCAATATTACCTTTTGTAGCATTAGGTATACTTGCTGTTGCTGGCTTAGCTCCTTTTCTTTGTGAAAATTCTGATACTAATGCCAAAATAACTCAAAGTATAGACGAAGCTAATAAGATAATATGGGCAATGGAAAGCGCTGCTCAAGACAAACTTAAGATTGAAAATATTAATTCGATAACTAAGGGCTTAGGCAATCAAACCATTTATAGAGAAGTCAAAGGTGATGTAAAGTTTAACTATGGAACCAATACTTCCAATCCAACCTTTCAGGCTATAGGCGAAGTTGTTCAATATAATACTTTTCTAAATAAAAATTTTTGTATTCTAGCTAATGGAACAAGCAACAAAACAGATGAAATAGTTAATTTAAGAAGCATTTCCTGCGGTTATGTAAAACCAGGTGTTACCACAATAAACAACACTACTTACGCCTGGGATAAAAACGGTAAACTTTACGAAGTACAAGCAAATAAAGGGTTAGTTCCTGTTTCAAACGTTGGCGGTAAAGTATGGCAGGTAGTTGCTGGTACAAGTAACAATCCTGTTGTTTTAACAACTGCTCTAGAAGCATTCCCACTAACATATGATTCTTCTTCTCACTCTTATACTCAAGGAAATAAAGTAAAAAATCTTTATCAACTTGCCAATGCTGGAGTTGACGATTCTGTTGGAATAACAATTAATAATGAACTTATAAGTATTAATGGTAACAGCATATTTACAAGAGGAAAAGTCGAAGATTTAGCTGTAGGCAGGAATCACGGGTTGTTTTTAGTAGCAAAAAAAGATGAATTTGGAAATGATTTGCCCCCAGAAAAAGGCTATGATCTTTATGGCTGGGGCAACAATCAAAGGAAGCAGATTAATTGCCAATCTGATACAAGTGAATTTAGCACTCCAGTTGCTGTTAAATGTTCACTTAAAGCCCCAACAGGGGTTTATGCTGGTTCGATTTCTCCAATGAATGAAAATGAAACAATAAAAGATTATTTTTCAAATACTTATGGCTATACAAATGGTCATACGAGCGCCTGTGATATAGAAAACCCATACAATGGCGGTGAAATAGAACACCACTTAGGTTCAAACAACGACAAATGTACCTGTGCTCTTTGTCTAGATATCTGGGACTTGCACAAAAACTCAAACATTTCTACAGTAATAAAATTTACTGAACCAAAAGAAGTTGAATCGTTGCAATTTATGATTGATAAAGATGGTGCCAGGGGTATTGCATCGAATTACCCTAAAACCTCTAGAGTAAGAGAAAAAGTATGGCAAAATGGTAGATGGCGATATACATATGTTACAAAAACAGTAAATTTATATACTAAGTGTTCTTTTGTTAAATTAAAAGATAATGGACAAGAAACAAGCGATGGTTTTTCTTTCATAGCAAAAAATAATTTTGACAATTCAGGTAGTATAGTTTCACCTCTAGGTAACGTATATCTATTGGATTTTGATAACGATTTATCAAATGTTTATGATTTAAATGGAAGCACGGTTATTGCTACAGAAGGATTTAATATTCCGGAAGGTAAATATACTCTCAAAATAGGATATGCGGAAAGTAGTGAGATGCCTTCTAATTCAGATTTTCAATCTTTTGCAACAGATGCTGTATTTTGGGGCATAAATCCTAGAGCCATAACAGAAGAAGAATTGAAAAGATTAAAAGCTAAGTCTGGTGGTATGAATTTGTCTTTAACTCAATCTCAAGTTTTCGGGCAGGTTTTTAGACTTAATCAAGATATTTTTAATATCAGAGGCGGTATCGAATATGACAATGAAGAGCCGACTTATTATGCTCTAGCAGCAGGCGACAATTATTCATTGGCAATTATTGTCAGAAAATCAGATATGCCAACTAGTGGTATTCCAACTACTTTCAATATAGTTGGCTGGGGCGATGATACCTACGGTCAGCTTGGTGTGGGAGTTGCCTCTGGTCCTCAGCAAATGACTATCTTGTCAATCAAATCTGATGTTGTGGCAAATTATAGAGATTTAAAAGCGGGAAAATACCATGCACTGTTCTTAACTAAAAACGGAAAAGTTTATTCCTGGGGAGGTTCTACAACTAAGGCTACTCCACATCCCGTAGAAGCTTTAAACTCTTTAAGTGGTGACAAGAAGATTATTTCTGTTTCTGCTGGTAACGATTGCTCTTCTGCTATAGATAATGAAGGCAATATCTATACTTGGACAGTAAGTAACGAAAATCCGGTTGTTATTGCAGGTGGTCCAAGCTTCGAGCAGTAATTTCTAAAAAATCAAAATGGTGACACTTTAAAAGTGTCACCATTTTTTTTATATTTGAATAATTAAAAAAGAACCTTTGTGTTTTATTAATTAACAAAGGTTCTTTTTTGCTACATCAATATAAGTTAAAAAGACTTAAGAAACCAGAGTCTTAGCTCTTGAAGTTTTCTTTCTAGCTGTTGCCTTTGGAGCTGTTACTTTTTTGGCACAATTCTTTCTAACTGCAGATTTTTTGTTTGCTATGGCAGTAATGCTATTTACACATTCCTGAATTTTAGCTGCTTTCTTATTGGCTTCTGTGCGTTTTTTGCGTTCCAAACCTTCTGGTTCGAGACAAATCTTACCATAATGCAAACCAGCAACACCGTCAATTTCTTTGTTCTTGCGGCAGTCTTCACAGTCACAATGGAATCTATAGTTATGAGGTTCATCGTAACAAGTAATAACGCCTTCGTAATTTCTCAGAACGGTCTTTTCATAACCTGTAGAAATCAAGTAATTCGGCATTACTGGAACTTTTCCGCCACCACCTGGTGCATCAACAACAAATGTTGGAATACAAAGACCGGAAGTATGACCTCTTAAGCCTTCGATAATTTCTATTCCCTTAGCAACTGGAGTTCTGAAATGAGAGAGACCGAAAGACAAGTCGCACTGATAAATGTAATAAGGTCTAACTCTGATTCTAACAAGTTCATGAACAAGTTTAGCCATTACGTGAACACAGTCATTAACGCCAGCCAAAAGAACAGACTGATTGCCCAGAGGAATACCAGCATAACTTAAAAGTTCGCAGGCTCTTTCAGAATCTTTTGTAATTTCGTTGGGGTGGTTGAAATGAGTGTTTATCCAGATTGTGTGATATTTCTTCAACATATTGCACAATTCTGGTGTAATTCTCTGAGGAAGAACAACAGGAGTTCTTGTGCCGATTCTTATTATTTCTACGTGTTTGATTTCGCGTAGTTTCTTTAAGATTCTTTCTAATTTAGCATCATCAAGAAGAAGTGGGTCACCGCCTGAAACAACTACATCGCGAACTTCTTTGTGAGCTCTGATATATTCAATGGCTTTGTCTACATTTCTGTCTGGCATTGCGCAGTCTTTTTGACCGGCGAAACGTCTTCTTGTGCAGTGACGGCAATACATAGAGCACTGGTCAGTTACAAGAAGAAGAACTCTGTCTGGATATCTGTGAGTAAGCCCTGGAACAGGTGAATCGCCATCTTCATGAAGTGGGTCTAACAAATCTGCTGGTGAACGATAAAGTTCATTAGCAGTTGGAATAGCCTGTTTTCTAATAGGGTCATTGGGATTATCCAAGTCAATCAAGCTCAGATAATATGGGGTAATAGCCATGCGAAGAGTGCCCAAGCAGTCTCTTATGCCTTCTTCTTCTTCATAGCTTAAGTTAATATATTTTTTCAGGTCTTCTAGAGTTTCTATTCTGTTTCTGACCTGCCATTTCCAGTCGTTCCAATCTTTATCAGGAACATTGATAAACAAACCATTTTTTCTACATCTATTCATTCAATCACTCCTTGTCAACTTGAGGCTTTCAGCCTCGTTGTTATTGTTGTTGGTAGTTATTGTAGTTATTGTTATAATAGGCTTTGCAAAGTAACGATTATTTCAGATATTCGTTAGCAAATGAACTTACGATTAAACAATAAAAACAATAAAAACCAATTACCACAACAACGTAAAAGAATTACAAAGTAATTCTTTTACTTATTAAACATACTTTTCGTCGAAAAGCTTACGAATTTTTGCGTTTTCTCTTAAGACGTTCAAAGTAATTTCAGCGTGGTCTTTAGCATAACCGTTACCAATAATCATGTTAACGTCTTTGCCTACGCCTTCAGCGCCAAGAGCAGCCTTTGTAAAGCTTGTTGCCATTGAGAAGAAGTAAACAATACCGTTTTCTCTAACTGGCAATATTGCTGACATTTCGCAATTTTCTACATTAACACAGCAGATAGAAACATCATATTCTTTTCCGCCGTTAGCTTCTAGAGCTTTTTCTAATACATTAACGGGTTCGGTACAGGAAGCAACGATTACTTTGTTGTAAACGCCAAGTTCCATAAGGCCAGCAACCTGAGCAGGATTGCGGACTACGCCGACAACATTCCCTGTAGGACCAACAGCTTTAAGAGCTTCATAACCGCAGAGAACGCCTGATTTACCGTTAGCGCCGAGAATCAAAACAGAATCGCCCTTCTTTGGAAGTCTGCGAGCCTGTGCAGGAGCGCCAGCAACGTCAAGAGCAGCAAGAGCCAAAGCTTCACTCATATCGTCTGGAAGCTTAGCATAAATGCCGCTTTCGAATAAAACAGCCTGACCTTCGATGTCAACTCTGTCGATTTCTGGGTGAATAGCTTTGATTTTATTGATTTTGAGAGGAGTTAGAGAAAGAGAAACCAAAGAAGCAATCTTATCGCCGACTTTGATTTTTACTTTATCAACCAAATCTTCACCAATATAAGCAACTTTACCGATGAACATTCCGCCTGAACCAGTAACTGGGTTCTGCTGTTTACCGCGTTCAGCAACGATATTCATAATCATCTGACCGATTTTTTCAACATCGTGACCGCAGGCTTCATCAATCTGTGTAAAAGAAGCAGAGTCGATATTCAAAGAAATTACATCACAAATAATTTCATTGGAATAACGCTTAGTCATGTCGTTATCAATTTTATAAGCAGCCTGAGTAAGAACGCCTTTGGGTTCTATTACTCGGTGAGTTCCGTATTTGTTACCTTTAAGTGCCATCATCATTCTCCTTGATTTATAAGATTTAAGATTTAAGATATAAGATATAAGATTAAAGATTGAAGAAATTTTTAACCTGCTGTCTTAATTTTAGGTCTTATATCTTCTATCTCAATTTTTGGTCTTATATCTTCTCCTATCTTTTATCTCAAATTATGGTCTAATGTCTTCCTTAATTCTCCATTCTAGCAATAGAAAAATTGTTAGTCAACAAAACTTTATTTTTTAGAGTTAAGAGCATAAGAGCTTAGAGCATAGGGATTTGTTTTTAGCCTACACATTTTGTAAAGGCGATGCTGCCCCACGAACGGTGGGGAAGCTGGCGAGCGAAAGCGAGACTGAAGGGGCTGACTGCAAAGGC
>JAFPZP010000029.1 GCA_017417215.1 Candidatus Rifleibacteriota bacterium
TTTATTTAAAGATAGTCCATTTATAAAACTTGCTTATATCACAGGTATATTACCAGTTAAAAGATATAATACACAGTCTGCTCTAAATAATTTTATAGAATATTCAATGACTATTCCTAGAAATATGGCTGAATATTTCGGCTTTACAGAAGACGAAGTAAAAGCGTTGTGTACAAGATTCAACAGGGATTTTGACGAGATAAAAGCCTGGTATGACGGTTATCTGATGCCGGGTAATGTTCATTTATACAACCCCTGTTCCGTTGTTCAGGCTATGGATGGAGGAAAACTTCAGGGGTATTGGGTTGCGACGTCTTCTTTCGAAGCATTAAGAATTCCTATAAATCTTAATATTAATGGCCTAAGAAAAACAGTTATAGAATTAATAGGCGGAGCTAGAATTAGTGCCAATGTTTCACGGTTTGAAAATGATACTAATTCAATAAAACGTAAGGATGAAGCACTGACTTTGCTGGTTCATCTAGGTTATCTAGGATATGATGAGGAAAACGGAGAAGTTTTTATACCTAACCGTGAAATTAGAGGTGAATTTGACAATGCTATAGAAGCAAGTGAATGGTCAGAAGTTGAAGAAGCTCTACAAAATTCAGAAGATTTGCTTAAGGCAACCTTGAACGGTGATGAAGAAGCCGTTGCTGAATATTTAGAAAAAGCCCATTTAAAAATAGCTTCCATTCTTGGCTTCAATAATGAAGAAACTTTGCGAAGTGTGGTTTCTATTGCATATTATACAGCAATACGTTTTTATCAGTTTATAAAAGAGTTCCCATCAGGTAAAGGCTTTGCAGATATGGTTTTTCTGCCTTACAAGCATGTAAATAAACCTTTGATAGTTATAGAATTAAAGCATAATAAATCACCAGAATCTGCAATAGCACAAATAAAAGAAAAGAAATATTCTGAGTCCCTGCAAAAATATTCAGGTGACATCCTGTTAGTCGGCATTACTTACGACGATGATAAAAAGCATTATTGTAAGATTGAAAAACTAAGCAAACTCTAAAAGAGTTTGCTTAGTTGTAGTTATTGTAGTTGGTTTTTGTTGTTTTTATGGATTTTAGAGAGACCCCTACAGTCACTAAAAAAAGCGGTAGCTCACTACATCAATAACTTAGAGCCTCAGAGATGCCTTATACAAAACCAACGCCTGATTTCTCAGGCGTTGGTTTCTTGGCATTTTATTTCAAATTACTGAATCGGCACTAGAGCAAGACGGAAACCAACATCGCTTCCTTCAAAATGATCTACTGCACCTGCGTAATTACAGTGCTGAAATACACTACGTGTTGCAGCTCGACAATATTGTTGTAAAGAACTCCAACTTCCGCCTCTTATGGGACACCATACATAATTATTGCTAGAAACCGCAACAGGGTCTGTAACAGAACCATCAGGATAATCAGAAATATCTCCTTCATACATATCTCTACAATATTCTTCAACATTACCATGCATATCATAAAAACCCCATTGGTTAGGTGACTTGGTGCCAACTTCATGAGGACCACTGGCAGAATTATTAAGATACCATTCGATTTCTGAAAGTCCACCATCATCATAAGTTTCCCAATTTATAAAATTTAGTTCTGTAGAAGTAGCTATTATATTTCTACCATTATTAAAAGCAGATGTCGTTCCTGCTCTACAAGCATATTCCCATTGAGCTTCTGAAGGTAAATCGAACTTATAACCAGTTGGTATAGAATCTGCAAATATTTCATTCAGTATTTCGCAGAAATGGCTTGCATCAGTAAAGACTATATTATGAACTGGTAAATTTCCACTGGTTCTAAATTCAGATCTGTCGTAACCTTGATAACCAGCGTAGTAGTTCATTATAGCATTAAATTGATCACGTGTAACTTCAAATTTCCCTAAGTAGAAAGGCTTAGTAAGAGTTACTGAATGTTGTTTTTCATATTCATTACCATATTTGCCAAACTCATGTTCAGGGCTTCCCATCAGGAAAGTACCAGGTTCACAACGAATCAAATCAAGAGTAATAGTTGCTGTAAGATTTAAGGTATACCCTGTATTAGTCTGATTCATAGCAGTATTCGGATAAGAATATGTTAAAGGATAAACTTTTTCAAAAACTATTTCATTAGTAGAATTTTTGAAGAAAACCTTTACAGAACCAGCTACCTTTGATGTAGTGTAAATACTAATGTCATTTTCACGATATGCGTCAAAA
>JAFPZP010000030.1 GCA_017417215.1 Candidatus Rifleibacteriota bacterium
AATTGAGAATTGAGAATTGAGAAGTGAGAGATGAGAAATGAGAGATGAGAAATGAGAAATGAGAGATCTAAAAACAAAAAACGCTTGGCTGTTTTGCCAAGCGTTTTTATCCTTTTATTTTACTTACTTCAAATATTTATTGATTGTTTCAGCAACGTATTCAATCTGTTCCTTGGTTAAATCTGGGTAAATAGGCAATGCGATTGAAGTTGCAGCGGCTTTTTCAGATTCTGGGAAATCACCAGCCTTGTAACCTAAGTATTTGAAACAAGGTTGTTGATGTAATGAAAGTGGATAGTAAACAGAGCAACCGATTTCTTTTTCTGCTAAGTGAGCTTTTAAAGCATCTCTGTCGCCTTCAACTCTGATTACATATTGATTGTAAATATGATAGCAATTGTCTTTGGCTTTTGGAGTTATAACTTTCTTATTGTCTTTGAAAAGTTCATTATATAAAGAGGCATTCTTTCTTCTGCCTTCTGTCCAGCTCTTTAAATATGGAAGCTTTATAGATATTACGGCAGCTTGAATAGCATCTAGACGAGCATTCATGCCAACTTCCTGATGTTGATACTGAACTTGACCGCCATGAACTCTCAAGCCTTTCATGCGTTCGTAAGTTTTGTCGCAATTAGTAGAAACAAGACCACCGTCACCAAAACAGCCAAGATTCTTGCTTGGGAAGAAGCTGAAACAACCTACATTGCCGAATGTGCCAGCCTGTTTGCCTTTATATTCAGCACCTATGGCTTGAGCAGCATCTTCAATTACTGCTAAATTGTGTTTCTTAGCTATGGCCATTAGAGGTTCCATATCAACACACTGGCCGAAAAGGTGAACTGGAATAATAGCTTTGGTCTTTGGGGTAATCTTTTCTTCTATCTGGTTAACATTCATTAAGAATGTTTCAGGGTCTATATCAACAAATTTGGCTGTTGCGCCTGTGCGAGCAATAGAGCCTGCTGTAGCAAAGAAAGTATAAGGAGTAGTTATTACTTCGTCGCCATTTTTTATATCCAAGGACATAAGAGCAAGAAGAAGAGCATCTGTTCCTGAAGAACAGCCTAGTGTATGTTTTACACCAATATATTCGGCCATTTCTTTTTCGAGTTTTTCAACTTTGGGTCCGAGTATAAAACCTTGGGTTTCGAATATCGATAACAGTTCTGGAACAACCTTATCTTTTATCTGAGCATACTGAGGCTTTAAGTCTAACAGTGGAACTTTCATTTTTTACTCCGTAAATTATAGGTTAAAAGTTTGTGAAAACTTTATTTTGCACATTAGACTAGCACTTGAGGCTATTGTAGTCAATAGTTTATTTGTTAAGCTTTTTTTAGATATAAGATATAAGATATAATATATAAGATATAAGATTGAAGATTGAAGAGCCAAGAGCCAAGAGAGAGTTATTTTTGTTGACTACAACAAAAACAATAACTACCAACTACAACAAAAACTAATTATTAACTTTGTTTCTTGTCTTTTCTAGGGAGCTTTTTAAGCCTCTGAACTTCCATAAAACGCTGTTCAAAAGGTATTCTCATTAAGCGAACTTCTTCTCGTTCAGGAATCTGTCTAGAGGGTTCCAGAGTATCTGCAACTGCTAGAATTTTTGTAAGCATTGGTGCGTCATCTGCCGGAAAAGTATGGTCTCTTATAGCTAAAATAACATCAACACCAATTTGAGGTATATTTTTCATTAGCCATCCTGCTGCTGCAGGACCATGTGCCAGCATTGGAACTTTTTCCATTAAATCAGAAATAACAAAACCAGTAGAGTGGGCGTATTCCAATGTTTCTTCAGGAGTTGCATGACGCAGAAGGTCATGAGCCATCCCTGCAAGATTAGCAGACTCAACATCATAGCCAACTTCTTTGGCATAGGTTACTGCCATATCTGCAACAGCCTGCATGTGCATCTGTAAACCCTTTGGAGAAAGAGCTTGTTTTTCAAGGATTATATCTAAATATTTTTTATATTCTTCGTTTTTCATATTTTAATGTTGTTATTGTTTTTGTAGAAGACCCCCTCAGTCACTACGTGACAGCTCCCCCAACAGCAAAGCTTTGGGGGAGCATCGGTAAAGGTGAGTTAGTCGAAGAACTCGTGGTATTCGAACTCCATATCACCGATAGAGATGGTGTCATTATCGGCAGCTTCTAGGGTTCTGAGTTCATCTATAAAGCCCATTTTCTTGATTTTCTGCTTGAATCTTGCAATGGCTTCATCATTAGCAAAGTCAGTCATTGCTACAAGACGTTCTATGTCTGGACCTGTAACTTCCCAGTAGCCTTCTTCCAATTCTTCGATTCTGAAAGGTTCTATAAATTCATAGACCTTTTCGTCTTTGTTGGCTTCAAGCATTACAGGAGTTTTTAGCTCCTTGAGTTCCATGCTTAAATATTTTAGAAGAGGTTCTATGCCTTCTTTTGTAGCTCCAGATATTGGGAAAATCTTTACGCCTCGAGCTTCCATTTCTTTTTGAAAATCAGGGAAAAGCTCTCTTGAGTCTGGCAAATCCATCTTGTTTGCAGCAACAACAACGGGCTTTTCAGCCAGTTTTTCAGAGAATTGTCTCAGTTCTTCCATGATGATGTCGTAGTTCTTTGTGACATTTTCCATGTCGAGCTGACTAACATCAACAAGGTGAAGCAATATTCTCGTTCGTTCAATATGTTTTAAGAACTGGGTTCCAAGACCAGTGCCTTCATGAGCACCTTCGATTAGACCAGGAATATCAGCGACACAGAAGGAATTTAAACCTTCTGGTTTAACTATTCCAAGACTTGGGGTAAGAGTTGTGAATGGATAATCTGCAACTTTGGGTCTTGCATTGCTTACTGCACGTAAAAATGTAGATTTGCCTGCATTGGGTAAGCCTACCAAGCCAACATCTGCCAAAAGCTTAAGTTCTAGTCTTAGTCTTAGCTTTTTGCCCGGTTCGCCTTTTTCTGCACTTCTAGGTGTTCGGTGAGTCGGAGTTGCAAATCTGGCGTTGCCCATTCCACCACGACCGCCTTTTAAAAGAATTTCTCGCTGACCCTTATGTTCCATATCAACAAGAAGGCGACCTGATTCTAAATCGTAAACAAGAGTGCCTACAGGAACTTTAACTACGCAGTCTTTACCATTGGCTCCAGCCATATTCTTTATCTGACCGTTTTGACCGTTTTCTGCTTTGTGAGTTCTTACAAAACTCAAGTCATATAGGGTAGTCAAATCGTCTGTGGCTTCAAAAACAAGGTCTCCACCTTTACCACCGTCACCACCTGACGGACCGCCCATTGGCACAAATTTTTCACGTCGGAAAGCAACGGCTCCATTGCCGCCGTTACCAGAGGATACTTCAATTGTTACTTCATCTACAAATTTCATGAGGCGAATTATAGCATTGAGATTATTAACTAGCAAGTTTTTTAGATGTAGCAAATAAAGATGATTGATGATAGTATATTGTTTATGGAAGACAACAATAAAATTGAGCATGAAACAGAAAAATTAGATGCTTCAACTACACAAGATAAGGTAGATAATTCTTCTATGGCAGAAGTTATAGAAGAAAACGCATCTGATAATTCTGTTTGCCAAAAAGAAGACAAAGAAGTGAAAACTGAGGTTTCAGAAGTATCGGTGAGCGAAGAAGCTTCTGAAGAAGAAAATTCAACAGAAACTTCTGAAGAATCAGCCGATAAAAAGCAAGCTGAATCATTAGAAGAAGTTGCTACTGATGAAAAATCTGATAAAGAAGAACCTATAGAAAAAGCTGAATCATCAGAAGATGCTGTTTCAGATGATTCAAATAAATCAGAAAATACAAAAGAGACTGTTTCAGATGATATAAATAAGTCTGAAGATGTTAAAGAAGCTGTTGAACCTGAAGTAATAGAAGAGAAAGAAGCATCAAATGAGAATGTAGAAGATGCTGATATTACTCAAAAAGAATCTTCAGAACATGGTATTGTAGAGGCTTCAGTTGATGAAGAATCTTCAGAAGTAAAATCAGAAGAAAGTGACATTAATAAAAGTACAGATGAAGTATCTGTTGTAGAAGAAGATTCATCTGATTCAATATCTGAAGAGGCTGATGTAGAAGAAAAAGAACAAATTATTGAAGAAATAATCATTATAGAAGAAACTCAGGAAGATTCCAGTTCCTCTTCAACAAAGCCTCAGGCTGTCTTAGACGAACTAGACAAATTAAAATCTTCTAATCACGAAGATGAAGCTAAAACAACAGATGATTCTTCTGAAAAACCTGTAAACAAAGATAATGAAGCTTCTTCTGAAGTTGTTGCAGTTGTATCAGTTCCTTCTGAAACTGTAGTAATGAAAACAAATACTTCAGAAACTGTTGTGGTAGAAACAGCTACTTCAAAAGTAGTTCCCTCAGAACCTGTTTCTGCAAAAACCGTTACGGCAGAACCTTTAAGTGCTAAAGAGGGCGATAGTTCAGAAAAACCTGAAAATAAAGATTTTTTAACTCCTAAAAAATGGTATTTAAACCCGGATTTTTGGAAATCATTTGCTTTTGATGTCTTTTTCCTGGTTCTTTGTGTCTTATTTATTTTTATTCTTGGTAAGAAATGGTTTTCAATGCGAGAAGTTATTATAAAAGGCACAAGTCAGGTTCACAGCTCCTTAGAATCTGGAGAGAAAACCACTATAGGTAATATTAATATTCTTGTTATGGGAATAGACTCTGTAGAAGGAACTCACCGTTCTGATACCATATTTGTATTGGGCGTTAACCCTTCTAAGGGAAAGCTCACAATGCTTTCTATTCCTAGAGATACTAGAGTTATTATAGAAGGAAAGGGCAGAAAAATTAACGAAATACTTCCAAGATATGGAGAGCCAACTTTGCGCAAGATTTTAGAAGATCTTTTAAAAATAAACATAAGTCGTAAAGTAGAAGTGGGTTTTGAAAGTTTTGTTGGAATTGTTGATGCTATAGGCGGTGTTGATATTAATATAGAAAAGCCAATGCATTACGATGATAACTGGGGTAACTTACATATTCATTTTAACCCTGGTATGAATCATTTAGACGGTCAGGATGCACTTCGATATGTTCGTTTTAGAAAAGATGCAATGGCGGATTTGGGTAGAATAAAAAGGCAGCAGGATTTTGTAAAAGCAGTATTTAAGAAAGTTTTTAGTCCAAAAATAATAGTAAAATTGCCATCTATTTTGGAAAAGGCTTTTGAATATATAAAAACAGATTTTACTTTACAGGAAATTCTAACTTTGGCAAAAGGTTTTGATACTTTCGATGTTAAATTAAGAGCCTTGTCTTTGCCAGGAGAAGCTACATATATAGATAAGATAAGCTACTTTGTTCCATACGCAGAAGCAGCTGTTACCTTTGGAAATAATTATTTTTCAGACTTAGCAATATTTGAAATTGAAAAAGACTATAATTTTGGAAAAATTATTCCAAAGCAGAGTAAATCTAGCAGGAAAAACAAATGAAAACAGATTTATTTGATTATTATTTACCACCAGAGCTTATAGCCCAGACTCCGGCCAAGGAACGCTCTGGCTCTAGACTTTTAGTTTATAATCGCTCTACAGATAAGGTTGAGCATCGCCATTTCTCTGATATTTCTGAATACTTTGAACCAGGTGACCTTCTGATTGTAAATAGTTCAAGAGTTATACCAGCTAGAATTCATACAATTCAGAGTGAATACAGCACAGCTGGCAGTGAAATATTCTTCATTAAGAAATTGGATAACGGACGTTTTGAAGCAATGGTTCACCCTGGTAAGAAGTTTAAACCGGGCAAAAAACACATGCTTCCCAATGGCAAAGTGGTTGTAACAGAAGAAGTTTTAGAAACAGGTTTAAGAGTTTTAAGAACTGAAGACGGTAGTGACCCTGTTGCCATCTTTAGAGAAAAAGGCGAAATGCCTCTTCCCCCATATATAACTTCTCGTGAAAGTTCACCAGAACGTTATCAGACTGTTTATTCAAAAGAAGAAGGCTCTGTAGCGGCACCTACTGCTGGGTTGCATTTCGATGAAAAAGTCTTTGCTGCTTTGAAAGCAAAGGGTGTAAATATAGCAGAAGTTATTCTTCATGTGGGGCTTGGAACTTTTAAGCCTGTTGAAGTTGATGATTTAGACAATCATCATATGCATGAAGAAGTTTTTTTTGTTTCAGATGAAACTTCTGAAATGTTTAAAAAAACAAGGGAAGCTGGCAAAAAAATATGGGCCTGCGGTACTACAAGCGTAAGAACTTTGGAATCAGCAATAGACGAAAACGGCGAATTAAAAACTGGTTGGCAGTCAACGGCCTGTTTCATAAAGCCTGGCTATAAATTTAAGGCTGTCGACCATCTTATAACTAATTTTCATCTTCCAAAATCTACTTTGGTAGTGCTGGTTTCTGCTTTTGCAGGCAGAGAAAAAACTTTGGCTTTATATGAAGAAGCGATAAAAAACAAATACCGCTTCTATAGTTTCGGAGACTCAATGTTATTAATATGACAAATACAGAATTTTCTTTTACTCTCGAAAAAAAATCAGAAGAATGTTGGGGTCGTGTCGGTACAATAAAAACCAGACGTGGTGAAATACAAACCCCGATTTTTATGCCAGTGGGAACTGTTGGCAGTGTTAAAACTCTTTCACCAGATGAAATTACAGCTACTGGTGCTCAGATTATTCTAGGTAACACTTATCATTTGTTATTAAGACCTGGTACTGATGTTTTAGATCACTTTGGTGGTCTTCATAAAATGATGGCATGGGATAAACCTATGCTCACTGATTCGGGTGGGTTTCAGGTTTTTTCTTTGAACAAGCTCAATAAAATAACTGATGATGGAGTTGAATTTGCTTCTCATATTGACGGAAAGCGTTACTGGATAAACCCGGAAGAATCTATGCGTATACAGCGCTCAATAGGTTCAGAAATAATGATGGTTTTCGATGAATGCAGTCCTTACCCCTGTAATGAAAAAAGAGCAAAAGCTGCGTTAGAACGTTCTGTAGCTTGGGCAAAAAGATGCAGAATAGATCATCCGAAAATGCGTAATGGTCAAGCTTTGTTTGGTATTGTTCAGGGGTCTATGTATTTGCCTTTAAGATTAGAATCAATAAAGCGAACCGAAGATATTGGATTTGAAGGTATGGCAGTTGGGGGCTTATCTGTTGGTGAACCCAAAGAGCTTATGCTTAAGATTATGGATGGTATGATGCCACATATGCCAGAATATATGCCAAGATATCTTATGGGAGTAGGGACTCCTGAAGATTTATTTTATGGTGTTGAACGTGGAATCGATATGTTCGACTGTGTTCATCCTACAAGAATCGCTCGTCATGCCACTGTATTTACTAGAGATGGTCGTATAAGCCTGATGAATGCGAAATATACTTTGGATGATTCGCCTATAGATTCCAGTTGTCAGTGCTATGCCTGCAGAACTTTTTCCAAAGGATATTTAAGACATTTGTTCAAAGCAAAAGAAATTCTTGGTTTAAGAATGGCAAGCTTGCATAATGTTACATTTATGGTTAATCTTATAAAAGAGATTAGACAATCTTTGATTGATAATCGGTTTAATTCTTTTAAAGCTGATTTTTTGAATAGATACTTAGGAGAAAAGGAGACTATTTACTAATGTATGAACAAGAAAAACAACTAATGGATCAGGCTATTGCTACTTACAGAAAAGGTAATGCAGATGGAGCCGAATTGATGTTTAAAGAATTCATAAAGCAGTATCCTGAAAGCAGTTTAGCTGATAATGCCTGCTATAATCTTGCTAAAATAGCTTATGGAAAAGGCGATAAAGCTTCAGCATTAAGCTGGTATGAATACCTTCTTGAAAATTATCCAGATAGTGACGCTGCTTATTTTGGTAAAGATGAATATGTTGATCTTTGTCATGAAATGGGTAAGGAAGTTTCAGAACTTTCTGATGAATGTTATTTCAAAGGTGTAGATTTACTTAAAAAAGGTAAATTAGAAGAAGCTGAAGCTGAATTCAACAGACTAATTAAAGAGTATCCTACTTGTGAATATGTAGATAATGCTTATTATCAGTTAGGCATTATTTGTAAAAAACGTGGTGACAAAGAAGGTGCTAAAAAATATGCCAACATTATTTTAACGCAATATGCAGATACGGATGCTGCTTTGCAGTGTAGTGCATTATTAAACTAAAAGAAATAAAAAGACCTGAAGTTTTAACTTCAGGTCTTTTTATTTTTGAGATTAATATTGGTTAATCACCAAAGCTTAATAATACTGGGTATACATCGGTTCCTTCAGGTATAGTAACGTTTAATCCAGCTCCGTCTTTGCCATTGTTGTTATACATTCTGGATTTATTTACACCAAGAATATTTATTTCATAACCAGTTATAACACCTGTGATTACAACTTCGCCACCCATACCGCTATCAGCAACACATTCAGCATAAGGAACTAAATCTACACCGCCTGCTTGTATATAAGCTCTAAGAATTTCACCTGGAGAAATAGTTCCTGCTTTGGTGTCTTCTGGTTCAGAACCAGTGAATATTATTCTGACATCTGCTTTAATTGGTTCTATAGTAGAGAAATCGACGTCAACGCCTGATTTTACACCACCTGGGTTAGCTGTGGTTATGCTAACAGCAGAGCTAATAGTTACGACATCATAGCCTCTAAGTTTACACTTAACAGTAACACTTCCAGCGGTAACAGGAACATTGAGAGAATAGTTTATGCTACCATACATTTTTGTATCATCAGTTAAATTACTAAATTCAGTATATGTAGCTACAATTTTTCCTCCAGCTTCAGCCCAAATAGTTAGACCGCCTTTAGCTGTATCACTTAATACATAACCAGGAAGATTACGTATAGTTCCACTTATTGCAGTTGTCAATGGTTCTATATAGATTGTTCCTAAGTCTGCTACTGATTTACCAATAATAACACCATCTTTATAAGCTTCTATTGAAGAAGTTGAAAAAGGTTTATAGTTGTTAGCTGTTATAATATATTCGTGTGCTCCACCTTCTAGTCCTGTCCAACCTGAATCTCTGAAGGTAGCTGCTGAATCAAATGTTTTTGTTCTTCTTTCATTATAAGGAGTATTTTGATTTACTGTAAAATTAGTTAATGCACGTCCAGTTACGCTGTCGATAGGATAAGCTTTTAAAACACCCTTGGTTCCAGAAGCTGTTTTTTCCAACTTAAAAGGTGACATAACTACGGTTTCACCATTACTTATAGTGCATTGAAATTGTGCTTGATCATAACCTTCTGGTATTTGATAACCGGTTTTTTCTATAGTAAGAACCCAACTTCCTTTAGAAGCATCACCAATTATAAATGAGCCATCACCATCAGTATAGGTTGATTTGTTTTCAGTCCCATTTTGACCTGTAGTGCCTGTAGCTCTAACTAGTACTTCTGAAATTGGCTGGTTGGTATTGTTATCAATTACATAGCCTTGTATTGCTCCACTTTTTATACCTAAAGAGCCTTTTTCACAACCTGTAAAAATTACACTGGCTAAAGCAAGAATGAAAAGCATTATAATTCTGTGCTTTAAAATGGTTTGTGTTTTAACCATAGTCGCCTCCATACAAAATTAATCTCATACACGTATCGACTAGTTGTTTTTATTACCGAAGTATTTTTTTTTTGTTATAATGAAAATGAAATTTAACTAAAATTTATTATTTTGTAGTTAAGTTTTTTAATGCCTTAGCCGATTTATAAGTGAAGCCGACTCTTTAGATTTCTTGCTGGAGGCGAAACTATGATAAAAGAAAGGCGGGGCCCGAAATCCCTCGGGTTTCTAATGGCACTATTCTTAGTGCTAGTGGGCTGTCTCGTGGGGTGTAACCATGGCAGTCTTGGGTTGAGGGGTGGAAGTGTTGAAGGCTATGTTGTTGACAGCAGAACCTTAGTAGGCATTTCATCTGTCTACGTGGTTGCCAGTTCTGAGGAAGATGGGGATGATACTGCTGCTGCAACAAGATACACTACCACTGATTCAAATGGTAAATATGAATTTAGCGGTTTACGATCTGATGTTTGGAAATTAGGTTTTTCTAAAACAGGTTATTCACCAGTTGAATTAACTGCTACAGATGCTGTTACAGTTGCTGTAGTTAACGGAGAACATGTTCGTTTGCCTAGAGTAGAAATGGTACAGAACTTTACCAATCAATATGTTCACGTTAAAGGTACATTAGTAGATAGTATATATGGAAACACTATTACTTATGGCAACACTAATTTTGCTTTTGGTAGTACTTCTTTTTCAAATAGATTACCTACTGAATTTACCACAGGTTTTGATGTTCCTTCATCTGTAGGTGATGTAAAAGTTATTATTACCGTAGATGGTTATAAACCCTTAACAATAGCATTAGACAACCTTATAAATGATTATGATTTTGGAAGAGTTAGTTTGGTTCCAGAAACATATAAGATTGTAGGTAGATGGACTAATGCTCCTGGTTGGGTTGTTAGTGCTCAACCTACAGCTACTATTATCGCAAGATCAGGAAACAATGTTGTTTCTAGAGCTACCTCTACAGTAGGAAATGGAGATCAGTCATTCGCATTAGAAAATATTCCTCGTGGAACTTCAGTTTCTATTGAAGTTGAACTCTTGGGATACAGAATGAATTCTCCAATAACCGTTTACCCTGCTTCTGATTTTCAGGGAACTATTTATCAGAATTTCGACTTGAAGAATAATTTCTCTGCTATAACCAGAGACGTTAGAATCTTCTATATGTCATCAACTATTAGTAGTGGAGACAGAGTTGGAGCATACTGCGAACAGACAGGTACAAGATGGCCTGAAGTTACAGTTACAAATCCAGCTGGTTTAACATTAGGCACTCCACAGGTTGTAGACTTAGGAACTCAGGCTTTGCCGACAGGATATGCATTTGATTTCGTTGGTTATATGCTTGAAGATTCCAGTGGAACTCATACTGCAACTGGTATAAAAATCAATGATGATGGTTCTGAAGCTCAGATTGTTACTATTAAATGAGGTCATATAACATGAATAATAATACTCAAAATTCTTCCAATATAACCGGGGGGTTAAAGACTATGAATCTTAGGTTCTGGGGTGGATGGTTTCTTGCCATTGCCTGCGTGTGCATTTTCCTGACAATGGGCTGTGAAAGCGGCTCTCTTGGCGTAAAGTATGCAACAGTATACGGGAGACTTGTTAACAAAGATAATGTATCTTTAGGTGTTCCTAATGCTACTGTAAGAATGGTTTCAAAAGAAACTGTCAGTGGTGGTGGTGAATTGGAACAGGGCTATAACTTTTTAGCAACTGTTACTGATGCTGAAGGTTACTTCGTATTTGAAAAAGTTCATCCAGATAATGTTATTTTTGAATTTACTGCTCCTGGTTACAGAAAATTAGTTTATCCTTCTACTTCTAGTACAACAGAAGATGATGGTTCAACTAGTGAAGCAACAGATATTGAGTCTGTTACTATAGCAAATGGTGCTTCTGTTGATTTGGCTAATATGCTTATGGAAAAAGTATCTGTAACTCTTCCATCTGAAATCAAAGTTAGATTAGATTTGATTGATAGCAAAACAAAGGAACCAGTAGACGATAATCTTGTATTTGAAGTAAGCTTTGATGGTGTTACTAAAAAGAATAAAGCAGGAGCCTGGAGACAATATGGGGTTGAAGGTATACTTGGTGCTAACAGTATTGATGTTAGCATAAGAAATGTAAGGGATCATGTTCTTTATAATTCAACTACTACAACTATTGATGGAACTAGTGACCAGTATGTAAGTATTGAAATTGAACCAGTTACTTATAGCCTTACTTTCCAGTTCTTGAATGTTCCTGAATATATTCTTTCTTCAACCAAGAACAAACCAGTTTTATCTATCTTGGTAGAAGATACTTCAAGCACTCCTGTGAAGAATATCGACATTGTAGATGTTGAAAGCTTTGGTCAACAGGTTCACTTAGATGTTCCTGCTGTTAAAAATCCACAACAGATCCGTTTGAGAATGCATGGTTATTATGATGAAGTGCTTGCTTTACCAGAACTTGACCTTGGTAAAAAGGGTTCTTACCGTATTGATGTAGACTTTGGTCTTAGTGATAATCACAAGGTAGATACAGATTCTTCTGACACTCCAGATGATGATCCAGTAATCAGTAGTGAATTCAATGGTAAAATTGGTATGAAAGACAATGTTATAAGGAGAGATATAGTAGTTAACATAATTGGTTTCAAAAATAATGATGAAGTTAGTTTTGCTGCTAACATTCCTCTTGATCCTGAAAATGATATCCAATGGTCTAGACCTGGTTCAACTTCTGGTAGAGGTATGGCTGAAAATGGTGCTGTTACCGCTACCTTAAAGGATTGTCCAACATATTTCGATATGTATTACGATATTGGTGTATATCCATTCAATGATGGGTCTGGAAATGCTTCTAGTTCATATATTATTTCTAGTGGTGATAAACCTCAGACTATTGGTGTTCCAGAAAAGGGAGTTGCTAATACTTTCAGTGTTGACGTTTCAAAGATGGAAG
>JAFPZP010000031.1 GCA_017417215.1 Candidatus Rifleibacteriota bacterium
AGTCTACACATTTGTCATAAAAAGTATAGCGTATGGGCTTTAGCCCTGAAAGCTATACGTTTATGACAATGGGTAGACTACACAGAGCAAACAGCCAAGTGAAGCTTGGCGTGATTAGTGGTGGGTGGAGAGAGCAATAGAGCGATAGAGCAACAGAGCGATAGAGCAACTGTCCGCACTGCTGAGATACGCTATCGCAAAACAGGGTTTACTCGGGTTCGGTCACCCCTCAGTCAGACACTCGTCTGACAGCTCCCCTCAAGTGGAGCCTTTAGGACAACGCTTCCAACATTTCTTAGACAAAAAACAAAACTGAATGTATACTTAGTTATAAGGAGACCGAAACATAATGAAAACAATAACTAGTATAGTTTCTGCTATTGTAGTTATCTTCCTTTGCATGCTGATAGCAGATCAGGGCACATTTCAAATTGCTGTTAATGGAAACAATATAATCGACTTAGTTTATATTGTTATTTTTGTCTTTATTGTTTATTTTTTCATAACAAGAAAAACCTGGTCTCCCAAAGCTCAAAAAGAGATTATAACAGCAATTATCGTTTACTGCTGTTTTAATGTTTATTTGGTATGCACTAATTTTGGAGTTATGTGTATAAAAAAAGCCCCATATTCAGCTAGAACTAAGGCCGGTTGGAGCAATATCAGAGTAATACAGGGCGCGGTAGAAATGTATAATATGGATATGGCAACTATGACTAAGACCTTAGATATTCCAGAACTTATAAAAGGAAAATATCTAACAACAGAACCCATAGCTCCAGAAAAGGACTGTTGTTATGATAGCTGTGGAGATTTATCTAATGATGGTTTCGTCTTTTGTTATCGTCATTTGATTCCTGATATTAGAGAAGAAGAAATAGAACGGATTCAGAATGGTAATTATCATCCAACTGAGAGATTACCCCAAGAATTAATTGATAAAATTCAGATGCTAAAAGAAAAGATTAAATCAAAGCAAACCTTTATGAATAAAGCAAATTTAGCCTGGAAAGATACTTTCCCTAAATTGAAAGTTATTTTATCACCTTTCTTAGTAGTATTTTTCCCATTTACTCTGCACCCGCTAAGATAAAAACCGCCTCTGATTGCGTAGCAATCAGAGGCGGTTTAGTTGATGGTTATAAGTTAGAAAATCTAATACGAAACACTTATTCCTTATAAATAACTTCATCAAGAAATTTCTTAAATTCTTCTTCTTGTTCTTCACCTAATTCTCTTGAATATTTATATTTTTCTGCTTCCTGTTTAATGATAGCCTCATCTTTAATACCTTTTACTTCTCTAAGGAATCGACTATAATCCTTCCTAAATACTTTTAATCTATTTTGGGCCTTCCTTTCCATATCTCGTTTCTTAGCTTCATCCCAGAATTTTTGTTCTATTTTTGGAATATTTGGCAACAGAGATTTTTTTCTTTCACGATTTTTATCTTCCCTTATTTCAGAAGCATATTCGTTAAAAAGTTTTCTGTGTGAATCAAATGTTTCAGAAGGCATATTTTCAAATTCTTCGACCTTTAACTGATTCAAAACAGCATATTTTTGTTTAAACATCAAATTTTCATCTTCTATTCTTTTCTGATAAAAAAACCAGCCAGCCAAAGATAAAACAAGAATTATTATTACAATAATCGATATTTTTTTCCCCATTATTAGAAAACCTCTATCTGATTAGAAAACGAAGTTACCGTCTTTAAATACTTGAACTTCTTTGTTGTTCTGGTCAATGCCGATAATAGACATGTCTCTGGTTCCAAACATGAAATCTAAGTGAACCATAGAAATGTTGCTGCCACGAGCCTTGAGTTCATCTTCAGAAAGTTCAGTTCCGTTTTTGATATTGTATGGGAAACTGGTTCCTACTGCCATATGGCAAGATGCGTTTTCATCTATAAGACCGTTATAGAAAATTCTACCTAAGTTAGAAATAGGTGAATCATGAGAAATCAAAGCTATTTCGCCAAGATGTTTTGCGCCTTCATCGGTATTCAAGAAGTTTTTAAGGCTTTCATAGTTTTCGCTTGCACCGAAATCAACTACAACACCGTCTTTAAATTCAAACCAAAAATCTTTAACCAATTTGCCAGAAATGCAGAGAGGCTTAGAAGCGAAAACTTTGCCGTTGGTCTTTTTGTTGTGAGGCATACAGAAAACTTCTTCTGTAGGCAGATTAGGAATAAATGAAACACCCTTTGTAGTTGTCATGGCACCGCCAGCCCAAGCATGATTATCTACAAGACCTACGACGATATCTGTGCCAAGAGAGTTTTTACATCTGAGTTCCTTGAACTGATATTCAGTAAGAACTTTTTTATGTTCAATAATTTTGTCTGTATGTTTCTTCCATTCTGCTATTGGGTCATTATCGTTAGTGATGCGGCACATATAGAAGATATCGTCCCACATTCTGCTCATAGCTTCTACTTCACTGCAATATGGGAAAACCATTTTTGCCCATCTTGGATTCGGGAAACTGATTATGCACCACTGGCCTTCATTTTTAGCAGTGTAGTTTTTTATATCTTCGTTACCCTTCATAGCTTCAGCGTGAGCTTTTTCAATTCTGCCTATTCTTCCAGAATCTACATTTTCCATTAATCTAGGATCGGAACTCAAAATATTAATTACTGCACAGCCACGTTTCTGATAATCTCTTGCCTTATCAAATTCCCATTGAGGATGCAATTTTAGAGCTTCTTCGTCTGCGTTTAACATTGTCATCAGACCACATATCGGATCAGCCCAGTTTACGATAACTTCACCAGCTCCAGCGTTATAAGCAGCTTCTACAAAAGTTCTGATTTGTGGAACGTGTTCAACACTAGCATTGATAATAACCAACTGACCTTTTTGTATATTAAGTCCAGTCTTAACTGTTAATTCTGCGAATTTTTCAATTTTTGATTCAAAGCTCATTGAATAACACCTCTCTTAAAAATTATGCCTTCAAAACCAAAGGAAGGAGAGTTATTGTAACATATATTCCTTTAAAAACAAATATTTTTTATTTATAAAAGTATGGTAAAGGCAAACTTCTTTACAGAAAACGCTAAAAAAGATACAATATAATAGGATGTTAATGTACAGTTAATGATGCGGGGGCAAAATGAAAAAATCACGCCGTTTAATAATATTAATTCTTATATTTATAGCATTTTTGGAAACTAGCTTCGTCGGTTGTGGCGGTGGTGGTTCCAACTCTTTCGATGAAGTTAGACAATCTGCCAAAAAGCCAGATTATAAAAATGTTCCAGTAAATGATAACAGCAGTATTTCACAAAGATTTAGCTACGACAGTTCCGCAATCTACATTAGCGCCGAAGAAGATACTGTTTCAAACGATGCTAAAATTACTCTTACCCAAAGAGCCCCCTACCCCAACGAAAGCAAAGAATTCGGGAACTTATGTTCCAATGTATATAAACTTGAAGCAGTTACTCAAAAAGAAAACAATTTATTTTCGCCAAAAGTAAACATTGAAAAAACGAAAAAGCCTATCAGGCTTGAAATTGTTCAAAAGTTTCCAGACAACATAGTTAATTTTTTCATGGGAACAAGAAGTTCAAGCGAAGCAGACTGGCAATATTCAAAACTGCATCGAGACGGCTATGCTTCCTACAGTAATTCTGACAGTCTATACGACATAAATGCTTCTTATAGAGCAGTTTCTGTAGCAACTGTCAGTTACACTTTCACTATCAACACAACTACATTTGGTGATGAAATAGCTGTTTTTGGAGAATCTCCAGCCTCTTCAACCGTAGTTCCCATAAATTCAGTCAGCAGAATGGAGTTCACAACTGACCTTCCATATCTTGATTTAAAATATGACTCAAATGAAAACCTTGTTTACAACACAGATTTGGTCATAAATAGCTGTATTGAAGCAGAAAGACTAGGTTCCCTTTTTTCTGATGCAACAGTTCAGACTATAATCACTTTCCTTACTCCAAATGGCACAACTATAGAAAACTTAAGAGTAGTCGGCAATTCAACAGCCTTCGCAACCCAGAATGTTTCCCAAGACGGGGGCGGAGCTGGCGACCAATATACTCACACAATTTATTTCAAAGATTACACCAACCCCAGCAAAAGTGGACGTTTAGCCACTTACTCATTTACTTTAAAGACCAGAAACGTGCTATTAGATGAGTTCCCAGCAACTTTCACCATAAAAACAATTCTAGTAGACAATACTATCCCTATTGCTTATGCTTCAGAAGCTATTCTAGAAAGAGAGAAACTGCTGTCTTTCCTAAGCCCAGTTTCTCCAACCAGCGGGGGTGCTAAGTCAGATATCGGTGAAAATCTTGTAATGAAGTATATCGCCCACGATATAGCATCAGTAACTGTCCGATATACATATCCCGGTGCAGAAAACTCTCTAATAATGCCAGGCAGTTTTTCTGTCGACTTAGATAATCACCTTATTACTTTCAGCCCTGATAATCCATGGCCATCCGAAACAACTGTTTCTGCTTCTGCAACAGCAACCTGCTGTGGTGAACACGAACCCAACGGCATTAGAACAGCCTTTTTCAAGTTTGAAACAAAAGAAGTCGGTAGCGGTTCTGTTATAATAGGTTCAACAACCTACGACCCAGTCACTGTTTCAATGATAGAACCTGACCCGGCAACCAACGTTGCTACAGATGCCCAGATTGTTTTGCAGTTCTCAGATGACGTTGAATGGTTAGCTTCATTCAGCAGCTACTTAAGATTAAGTTCTGGAACACATCCTGTTGGACTTAACGAACCAACCTTTGACAATGGTGCAAGAACTATAACTTTTGCTCCAGAAGAAGGCTTCAAATGCAACTCTAGCTATACTTTATATGTAGACCCATTCACAGATACTATAAACCATAAACTTGTTTCCAATGCAAGTTTCAGCATTTCAACCTGTGACGGAGTGCATGCTCAAGCAAGTATAATAGCCTCTGACGGCAGTATTATAGACGGAAGATATATCACTAACCCGATTTTCATCGTCGATTTCGGCAAAGACATTACAAAAAGCGACTACATAAACGAAAATAGAATAGCCCAAGCCTTTAACTCTATTAAAGTCTATCAGAATGATTCCCTTTTACCAGGCGGTAAAGTTTCTAAGAACTGGATAACCCCCTATCAGTATATGCAGTTAACCTTTACAGCTCCACTTGAAGCCAGCTCAACTTACAAAATTGTTATGGGGGAAGGCGTTCTCGACTTTGAAAACATAGCAATAGACCCATTCGAGCCTTATATTTTCACTACTATTCCTGATGTAACAGCAGAATTGGCAGTGCCAGCATCACCAATAGATGTTGATATCAATACAGAACTTGTTTTGCAGTTCTCTGGCGAAGTAGACTGGATAGCATCCTTCAGCAAAAGCTTCAACCTCTTTATAGGAAAAGCAGAAATACCGCTGGCAAGCTACACTTACGACCCAACAGCATATACGCTAACAATGCTTCCAGAAGAACCACTGCTTTATAATTCAAGTTACACTCTTTTAATTGCGCCAGGCCTGATAAATCCTTCTACAAAACAAAGCATAGCAAGCAACGCTTTCTATTTTGCAACCTGCGATGGTCCCCATTATAACGCTTCTATAATCGTAGCAACAGATAGTATTCACGATGACAGAACCATTATAAAACCGACTTTAATAGTAGACTTCGGTGATAGAGTATTAAATTACAATGCAGCAAGAGCCGCTGTTGGAATCAAGAAGAATGGCGTAGAAATCTCCTTCACTCCATTTATAGAATGGCAGGAAGGCTACCGCAAAGTTGCTCTAACATATACTTTAGAGCCAGATACAACCTATACAGTAACTTTAGACGAAGGAGTGCAGACCTTCAAAGGGAATCTGATAGACCCCTTTGATGAATTTACTTTTACTACTGCGGCTGACATAACGACAGAGATTACAACACCCGACAGCAGCACTGGCGTTGCCACTAGTTCCAAGATTGTATTCACTTTCTCCGATGATATTGCATGGTCTGGATCGGCAGAAGACAAGCAGCTTTTCTGCTTCTACCGAGGCTTAACTAACGTAACGTCAACTATTACGAGCTTTGACTACGCAACAGCAGCAAGAACTTTGACTCTCACTCCAAGCTCAATGTTCTACAATGCTTCTTACACTGTTCAGCTTGATGATGGTCTTGTAAACCAACTCACAGGACAGAAAGTCGCAACTTGTAGTTTCTATTTTGAAACAAGTGATGGTGAACACGCTGTAGCCTCTGTTTCATTTAAGGCTGAATCTCTGATAGATGATAAATCTATTCTTACTCCGACTATTATAATAGACTATACTAAGCCTGTTATGAATTTCAGCCTTGCCAACGACAACATCAAGCTATATAAGGGCGACACACTTGTCAGCGGCTATTCACGCCAATGGAATGCAGATAAATCGAAAGTTAATCTGGTATTCTCAAGCCCATTGGCACCGAATACTGAATATACGCTGAAAATGATTAACGAAACAAAAGACTACGAAGGTATAGTTGTAGATCCATTCGATGATTTTGTTTTCTCAACTATAGATAATATAACTGCCTCGTTGACAACCCCAGCTGATTTGAATAACGTTGCAAGTTCAACAAAGCTTGTAATCACTTTTTCCGATAGTATCACCTGGAATCAGGAAGAAGATGCCGACAAAGTCCCGTTAAAACTTGACGGCCAAGATGTTGACATCAGAAACTACCTTTATTCTGATACAGACAAAACTTTGACCCTTACACCTAAGAAGCCTTTGATTCACAATGCAACCTACTCTTTAAGAATTAACGCATGGCTTAAGAACAATACAACTGGTCAGAAGGTTGCAACAACAACCTTCACATTTGTAACTGCTGACGGAGATCACAACCAAGCTTCAATAGCCTTGGCAACAGATTCAGTGGTTGCAGATAAAGTTATTCTTCAGCCCACTCTAATTATTGATTTCAAGAAGGATTTGCTTAATGCTGACGTCACAAAAGTAAAAGATGTAATCAAAGTCTTTAAAGGTAGCACAGAAGTCAAGACAGTTTACAAGACCTGGGATAGAGAATATAACAAGCTTAAACTTACCTTCTCTACCAATCTTGAATCAAGTCAAAATTATAAAGTCACAATGGGTGAAGGAATTAGAGATGTGGAAGGCATATTCATAGATCCATTCAATGACTTTGAATTTATAACTCAGGATGAAATAGATTTTGCCCTTACAACACCTGCTGATACAGTAGATGTTGCTACTTCGACTCAAATCATATTCACTTTTTCCAGCCCAATAGACTGGAAAGACTCTTACAAGAGCAAATTTACTCTGAAAATAGGCGATACAGTTCTTGGCATAGAAAGCTTTACATATAATGAAGACGCTCATACACTGACGTTAACACCTTCCGAAAAGCTCTTATATAATACTACTTACACAATTGCCGTAAGAGCAGGTATCAAGAACGAAACCACCCAGCAGATGACCACAAAGAAAACTTTTGAATTCACCACAATGGATGGCGAGCACTCTTCCGCAATACTGATTGTTTCTGAAGAAGACAAAGTTGACGGAATGTTCATTGTTACACCGACCTTTGTAGTTGATTTTGGGAAAACTGTTCTCGATAGAAACGCAGCCGAAAACGCTATAGAGCTTTATAAGGGAACAGAAGAAATAACAACTCTTACCAAAACATGGCTTACAGCTAAGCGCCAGCTCCAAATCACCTGTGATTCAATGCTTACTTCAAACACAGAATTTAAAGTTTCAATGCAATCAGGTGTAAAAGACAGCGAAGGTATTAATATTGAGCCATTTGAAGATTTCTTCTTCACTACAACTCCAAACGGAACAGGTTCAGAAAGAGATCCCTATCTGATTTATACTGCCTCTCAGCTCGATAATATGAGAAAGAACCTCAATGCTTTCTATAAGCTTAAAAAAGACATAAATATCGCTACTTCCTCTTACAAATCAGATAACAACCCCGATGACTATGGCTGGCTTCCAATAGGCAAGGCTACATCTAGATTTGCTGGTGGTCTTGATGGTGACAGTCACACAATCAGCGGTTTAAGTATTAACAGACCTACAACAGACTCTGTTGGCTTGTTCGGCCAGATTGGTGATGCAAAAATAAAGAATATCTATATGACTGACGGCATTGTTATAGGTGAAGATTCCTGCGGTGGTCTGATTGGTTATGCATATAACAGTGAAATAACCAACTGCTGTAACGAAAGCGTAAAAGTTAAAGGCGTTTCTCACGTTGGCGGAATCAGCGGTGAAATATACTCAACTATGGCTACTAAGCTAAGAAACAGCGGCACCATAATCAGCTCAGGCAACAGAACTGGCGGAATTGTTGGTTGGAATAACATTTATTCAACCATTAGCAGTTGTTTTAACAATGGCTCTGTAACAGGTTCAACAGACCATGTAGGTGGTATTGCAGGATACAATAATGCTTCAGTAAATAACTGTGCTAATAATGCCACTATTTCAGGCTATCAGTATGTTGGCGGCATTGTCGGCAGCAACAACGCTTCAGGCAAGGTTAACAGATGTATTGCTGTTGGGAATATGATTACAGGCAATCTAGCCTCTGTAAATGTTGGCGGCATCGGTGGATATAATGACTCTGGCGCTAAAATCATGAATTCTGTAATTACAAACAATACCTATATTAATGGTTACCCCTGTAACGATAATGCTCAGGTTGTTTACAACTATAGCGAAGGCACTAACGAAAACTGCAACTATTACTTTGGCTCTGTTACCGACTTGAATAACGGAATCTCAGACCCTGCCAAATGGACCGACAACGACTGTTGGAACAGCCTCATCTGGCGCCTCAGCGCCGAAGGCATCCCAACACTTGTTGATATTCCCTAAAAATGGCGAAAGCCTTTTTAGGGGTAGTTGGTGGTTGGTGGTGAGTTGAAACCCGACTGTTTAGAGTAAAAGAGCAGCATATAGCACAGAGCTCAGAGTAAATAAGGGGTATCGCTTACAGACTACAAAATATTCTATTAAATATGATTAATAAAAACCTTATACTTATTTGTATTATTTGTATGTTTTTAACATGCAGTAATCTTCTTGCTCATCGAGAATTCAATAGAGATAAAACTTGCCATAGTAATATAAGAGTCCTTCTAGGCGCCATAGAAATGTACAATATGGATCACCCATCAACTCCAATTAAAATTCTTGACGAAGAATCTGCAGCAAACCTTTTAAAAGAAGGTTATTTGAAAACCGAACTCTCAAAGCCTGAAAAAGATTGTCATTTAATGTCTATCGGAGATTTAACAAAAGATGGAATAGTATATTGTAAATATCATGGGGATTTAGACCATTTAATATATTGTGATTACTATAAATACTATGGAACTGAAAATCATAAAAAACTTCCTCAAGATACAACTATTGAAGAAATAAGGAAGTATAAAAATCAAATATTAGAAGAGAGAAAAAAATTAATTGAAAAGGCAGAATCAAGAATTAAAAGAGAAAATACAATAAAAGATATTTTGAATTGGATTTTAGTAATTGTTGGAGTTATAACTTTAATCCCAGTAATAAAATTATCAATAGATTTATTTAAAATATCTTTTAAATAGATACAAAACTAGTAGTCTAATTTTTGCCTGCTATTACAGCCTAGTTTTTATTGATTAACCTTACCCCCTTTTGTAAAGGGGGATTAAGGGGGATTTTAAAATAATTAGAATAAACTAATGTTTATAGTCTACCCATTGTCGTAAACGTAATTCTTTCAGGGCTAAAGCCCATACGATATTCTTTTTATGACAAATGGGTAGACTACAAAATGAAAATGGTTCTACAACAAGCCTACACATTGTCATAAACGTATAGCTTTCAGGGCTAAAGCCCATACGCTATTCCTTTTATGACAAATGGGTAGGCATAGTTTTCGAACAGGCTCCGTAAGGACGATACTATTATAATGATGGCATGTTACTCAATTCCATTCTTTTATTGGTAGTTGAATAAGTCCAAGTATGAATATTGAAACCAAGAGTTTTTGACCACCAGTTTTTGTTTTGACAAGTAGAAGCTGTAACTGTTCCACCATTTATTTGGTTTGTTCCTATATTTGTTGATGGTTTTGATTGATTAACAGTCATAGTAGAGATAGCATAGCAATTTTCTATACTACCATCACCATATCCAACAACTCTTCCAACGTCTCCATTTATTACAAGAACAGACTCACATAAAGCGAAGGAATTTTTTACTTCTCCTTTGTTCCATCCAACAATTCCACCTGAAGCTATAGAACGACAGCTAGCCTTTCCTGTAGCGTAACATCTATTAATAACACCGTTTTCTAGATTATAACTTACAAAACAACTAACAGGTCCAGATGATTTAGTTGAACTGTCGCTTTTAGCTACAACTCCTTCTGTTAAAGAATAACAATCTGTTATCTGATTACTGTTTGTTCCGGCAAAACCACCAGTAAAACCACAGTTTCCAGAAGAAACACTGCCAACTCCACCTTCTGAATAACATTTGGATATTTTACCACTATTTATCCCAACAAAACCGCCACATCCATAACAGCCCATAACAGCTACTTTTGCAATAGAATATTCAACGGTTGAAGTATTGTTGCCAATTAATCCGCCAGCATTAACATTTTCATTACAAAGCACGGTTCCGAAAGCAGTGCAGTTCTTTATATAACCTGAAGTCTTAGAAGCCCCTATTAATCCACCTACATTACCTGTTTTGCTATTAATAGCACATTCAACTTTAGAATCAGTAATATTGCCTGTTCCAAAGGATGTTCCAACAAGTCCTCCAACGCCACCTTCAGAATCATCGTTTAAAATATCTACATCAATTGTACCTTCTACACTGCAGTTGCTAATATTTGCTCCAGACCAGCCAACTAATCCGCCTATAGATTCTTGAAAACCTGTTATATTTGCTTTTTTGACTGTACAATTACTTATTTCAGATGAAGATGCTGCAAGTGCTACTAAGCCTCCCAATATTCCTGTTCCGGTTATTCCTTTAGAATGAACTATTATATTGATACCCTTTAAATTGCCTCCTTCACCTAATACAGAAATTAAACCTTGGCCAGGAGCAACTCTGTTTATATAAAGGTTTATAATTTGATGACCATTTCCATTAAAAGTACCAGTAAAGCAATCTGATTCATCATTCTCATTATTTCCACCAATAGGAACCCAGCCCTTGCCAGATATTCCTCTAAATTCAGCAGTATAGTTTTCAGCAAATTCAGAAAGATCAACGTCTTTTGTTTGCAAATAATGTGCGCTAAGATTATATCTAACGTTATCTAAGTCTTTTGCTTTTGCAATTATATACGGATCAGATTCTGTTCCAGAACCGCCACTATACAATTCTAATTTATATTTTGTCTTCTTATATACTGAAACCCAAGTTTTGCTAGAGTTTTCGTATTTCCCCTTTATTGTTAAAGTATCGTTAGAAATACTAGTTTCAAAACTTCTTTCTACTCCATCTATAGTAATACATAACTTATTATTTGAATATTTCCATTTCCCTTTTTCTGTTCCTTCTGATTGCTGAGTTTCCCAGTAATCCGTATGGTTTTTATCTGTTAACCCATAGTCAGTCATTGAGCAGCTACCGTCTGAATTTAAAACCATGGTTCCAGCTTCGCCTTTAGAATTTGGTACAACAGACTTGCCGTCTTCTTCATTTAAATACCAGGTACCTACTAATTTTTGATTTATAGTTGAATCTACCGGTGCTACAGCAGTAGACGAACCGCCACCGCTATCTTGTGATTCACCATACTTTGTTTTCTTGTAAACAGAAGTCCAGGTATCTTTTGAATCTTCGTAGGTACTAGTTACTGTTAATTTTCCATTATCTAAAGAAACTGGGAAACTATTTTCTTCTCCATCGATTTTTATATATAATCTACCATCAGCATAGCTCCAGGTTCCTTTGTCTGTTCCTTCGCTTGCTCCAACTTCCCAATATGTTTGATTTTTATCTGACAAAACATACACAGTCATTGAACAAGTACCATCTGATTTCAAAACCAAAGTATCAACTTGGCCTTTGGCATTAGGAACGACAGGTTTTCCATCTTCTATATTTAAATACCAAGTGCCAACCATAGCGTCGTTGACTCCCTTACCGCCGCCACCTCCGCCACCGACACCTCCGCAAGCGGTTAGAAGAAGGCAGGAAATCATAGCGATAACAAGAAAAAGATTCCTGAAAGAAAAAGAATGTTTCATAACTAACTCCTTTTTTAGATATAAGATATAAGATTGAAGATTGAAGAGATGCTCTATACTCTGAACTCTCAATTTTCCATTACACCTTGGAACTAATCTCTAAGAAAAAAAGTATAAATAATATTTTTTTAAATAGGTCTTTTCTAAAAAGACATTTTTGCTACAAGATGTAAGATATAAGACCATAACTTGAGATATAAGATTGAAGAGAGAAGAGTAATAGAGCTGAGAGCGACAGAGCGTAGAGCCAAGCGTAGCTTACCATGGTTGGTGATGAGTTGAAAAATGAGAAATTAGAATTGAGAGTTGAGAAATGAGAGAAGAGTTAGATACAAAAAAACGCCTGATTTCTCAGGCGTTTTTTTTATAATTCTAGTTTACTCTATCTAATCTAAGCTTTTACCAAACGTAGATTATCTTCTGATTCAAGTCTTTGTTTATAATCAAATCTAGAATTCCGTTCAATTTTGTTTTACATTCAGCAAGTGTAACTTGATCATCTTTAAGACCTGTTGTCTTTAAAATATCTTTATTAGCCGTATAATAACGATATGTATTATTTGAATCGTCCATAAAACAACCACTATTTGATGTATTTTGTGAAACATCTACATCATTATTAGATCTGATAATATATCTGTTTGAAGGTGTTTCTACGTAGAAACTACCATCGCTTAAACAGTTAAATCTATTTAATTCACCAGTAATTCTATATGTTACAACTGCTGTTTCTGGAGCATTAGAATCAAGATTATAAATAGTTAAAGTATTATTAGCATAAGAGGTTAGTGCCAAGTAACAATCACCATTTGAAGCCTGTGCAAGCTTACAAACCTTATAATTATCATTATAATTTAGATAGTTGGATATTCCATTGCCACTTGAAGTGTGTTTATATACGGCTACTGTATCTGTTCCCACAAAAAAACATTTTGATGATTCGTTATCTTCATGGCGAGCCATATAAGGACGGATTGCTATATATTTATTTGCTATTATTGAAGCAAAAGATGTTTCACAATAGTATCCATCGTTATTGGGGTTAGAATTATCTGAATAGCCCAATAAAGCAGAATTGCCTTTAGTCCAACAAAGGGTTACACTAAAAGTTGCTGTTTTATTACCTGTTTCATAATATTCATCATCTAAATCTTTATTGAAAAACTTATTAGGCATTTTAGATTTAAGCACTGCATAGGTATCAGAAACTTCAAGAATATGGGTAGGTATGATTCCAGAGCCACCTTGTCTTTGGTCATCTCTTTCTTGCATGATATCATAAGCAGTAAATTTTTCGGCAACATCACTTTTGTAGTAGAACATTAAAGTTGCAGGTATACCATTTGAATCAGTAGTTCCTTTAAACCAAGCGGTTGAACTTTTATATGTGCTGTTATGGCTAATTCCATCATAAGTATAACCTGTGTCTGTTGTAACCAGTTTAAGATTGAAATCACCTATTTTACCAACTACCATCGGGTCTGTAGGAGTAACTGGATTATCAGGTGTAACTGGATCATCAGGATTTACCGGATCATTACCTGTAGCAGGAAGTTTTTCTGTGTCAACGCTTGCTGTAGTTGGTAAAGAAGCATTTGAATCAGTCCCGCTAGTAATCTTAACTAAGCTTTCTTTAAGATCGGAAACAGGGAAATTTACAAGACTATCAAAATATAAGTCTTCTGTATACCCTATTTTAGAAGCTTCTTTAGAACATTCTGTTAGGAAATTATTAAATTTTTTGTCAGTTGGATTATTTTCAAGCCATCTTTCATAAGCTAAAACTTTTTTGGTGGAGATATCGTTTACTTTAAAAGAAGCACCTTCTGTAATACTGGCAACACTAACATAACTATTTAGAAGCTCTTTTTCATTAGCTCCTTCACCAAATAAAACAGAAAATCTATAGTCGTAGGTTTTGCTTATATTAGAGAGATCTGCAACAAAATTATTATCTTTTTGGCTAGCTTCGCCAAAAACTGCTGGATGTTCACTGTCTTGAACATAAGTTCCATTTAAATATGGAGTAGCTCTTACTTTGAGTTTTTGAACAGTTACA
>JAFPZP010000032.1 GCA_017417215.1 Candidatus Rifleibacteriota bacterium
ATCTTATATCTTATATCTTAAAAATTCTTAATAAAAGAGTTGAAGTACTTCAAATAAAGTGTTAGGGTAAATTTTAAGCCCTAACATTTTTCTTAGGGAAAAAGTATATAGTAGACAATGAAAGGAATTGTTTGAATGTCTAAAAAAGAAGAAATCGCCAAATTTATGGAAATGGTAAAAACCAAGAATCCTAACGAACCCCTTTTCCATCAGGCAGTACAGGAAGTTTGTGAATCTGTATGGGATGTTTATCATCAGAATCCCAAAATGGTTGAAGCAAAAATTCTGGAAAGAATGGTAGAACCAGAAAGAGCTATTTCTTTTAGAGTTCCATGGGTAGATGACAAAGGCGAAGTTCAGATTAACCGCGGTTACCGTGTTCAGTTTAATAGCGCAATAGGTCCTTATAAGGGAGGTTTGCGTTTCCATAAAGCTGTTAATTTAGATACATTAAAATTCTTAGGTTTTGAACAGACTTTCAAGAATTCTTTGACTACACTTCCAATGGGTGGTGGCAAAGGTGGATCTGATTTCGATCCTAACGGAAAATCTGATGCAGAAATTATGAGATTCTGCCAGTCTTTCATGACAGAACTTTTCCGCCATGTAGGTCCAGATACTGACGTTCCAGCCGGTGATATCGGTGTTGGTGGTCGTGAAATCGGTTACCTCTTTGGACAATATAAACGCTTGAAAAATGAATTCACTGGCGTTCTTACAGGAAAAGGTCAGACTTGGGGCGGCAGCGTAATTAGACCAGAAGCTACTGGTTATGGTGCTGTTTACTTCGGTCAGGAAATGTTAAAGAGAGTCGGTAAAGAATTCAAGGGCTTGAAAGTTGTTGTTTCTGGTTTCGGTAACGTTTCTTGGGGTACTGTTAAGAAACTTACAGAACTTGGTGCTCAAGTTGTTGCTATCAGTGGTCCAGACGGCTATATAACAGAATCCAAAGGCTTCGATGACGAAAAGATTAATTATATGCTTGAAATGCGTTCTTCTGGCCGCAATAAAGTTCAGGATTTCGCAGACAAATTCAAATCTGCTAAATTCTTCGCCGGCAAGAAGATTTGGGAAGTTCCATGTGATGTTGCAATGACCTGTGCTATCCAGAACGAATGCAACGAAGACGATGTTAAGATGTTGATCAAGAATGGCTGCAAGATGCTCCTTGAAGTATCTAACATGGGCTGCACTGCTGAAGCTGCTAAACTTGCTGCAGACAAGATTCTTTTTGCTCCTGGCAAGGCTGTTAATGCCGGTGGTGTTTCTGTTTCAGGTCTTGAAATGACTCAGAACAGTGAAAGACTTGGCTGGACTCCAGAAGAAGTTGACAATAAACTCCATCAGATCATGAAGAGCATTCACGATGCTTGTGTAAAACATGGTACTGTTAAGGGCAAAACCAACTATATCAATGGTGCAAACATTGCCGGTTTCATGAAAGTTGCTCAGGCAATGCTTGAACAGGGTATTGTTTAATTAATGAGGAATTATATTTCTTAATTCAAATTATGATTTAAAAAACTGCTTGGTTTATCCAAGCAGTTTTTTTGTATAAGAAAACCACGCGATAGTCGCGTGGTTCTATATAGCTTTAGCGATGAACAAGAAATAATAAAAAGAGCTTTTAAGGCGATAAATGAACCAAGTAAAGAAAATCTTATTGTTGTCGAGGGGCATAAGCTTTTGAATGAAGCATTAAAGTCAGGTGCAAAACCAGAGATGATATTTGTTGCATGTAAAGAGAATGGATTGCCACGCGATCTTACGACTGCTCGCAATGAAAGTTACAAAATAAACAACTTTGACAGTATTACCTACATAATTAGCAGAGGCTTAATACGAGAGCTATCTACAGTACAAACTCCAAGTGACATAATTGCTTTTTTAACTCCCTCCCCTGCCCCACATCTAGAAGATGTGGTAAAGAACTCTGAAATGCTTGTAGTTTTAGACAGGCTCCAAGACCCAGGGAATATAGGCACAATAATGAGAACTTCTGAAGCTATGGGAGTTTCAGCGATTATTCTTTTAAAAGGTTGCTGTAATCCTAATAATCATAAAGTTATAAGAGCTGCTATGGGTTCTAGTTTTAGACTACCAGTTGTTTGTAATGTCGATGAACAAAGTCTTTTTACTCTTTTAAATAAAAATGGTTATATGACTATTTGTGCTGATATGGAAGGTACAATACTTAAAAACTTTAAATTTGCTGAAAAATCTGTTCTCTTTATGGGGCAGGAAGGACAGGGGCTTTCTGATTATATAATTGCCAATTGCAGATCTAGAATAGCGATTCCGATGTGCGGTCAGGTAGAATCATTAAATGTTGCTACTTCTACTGCTATCTGCTTGTATGAATGGTCAAGAAGTAGAATCCCCTAATCTCTTATCTCTTTTCTCTGCTTTCTCATCTCTCAAAAAAAGGGTTAGTCGTAGAGATTTGTCTAGCTAAAAAACCTTTGTAATAGCTAAAAACTATCATAAGCTAAAACAATCCCCTCATCTCTTTTCTCTGCTCTCTCATCTCTCTAAAAAA
>JAFPZP010000033.1 GCA_017417215.1 Candidatus Rifleibacteriota bacterium
CTATCTTCCCTCATCTCTCTTCTCTCTTCCATCTTCTATCTTCTCTCTTCTCTCTTCCCTCATCTCTCTTCTCTCTTCCCTCATCTCTCTTCCCTCTTCCCTTGCCAAGCTCCGCTTGGCTAATCCACAACCATTCCATGCTTTTTAAGCTGATGTCTTAAGGCAAATCTGGTAAGCCCTAATATTTCGGCAGCCTTTGTCTTCTTTCCGCCAGTTTCTTTTAAAACTTCTTCTACAACATGTTTTTCCACAGAATCAATATAATCTTTAAAATTAAATCCGGGTTTATGCCAAGGCTTATCATCACCAAATGGACTTAAAAGGTCATTTGAATTATTGTTTTCTTTTACCCCTATATCATTCTTAGTATTAACTGTTTCAGAATCAGCTGTTTTTATGTTCTTAAACTCAACAGAATTCATATTATTCTTGAGTTCATCAGGCAAACTGGCTGGTCTGATAAGATTTGTTGTTTCAAGCAAAACAGCTCGTTCAATAATATTTCTTAATTCTCTAACATTTCCTGGATAATCATAAGCCTGCATCAATTTCAACGCATCTTCAGAAAAACCAGTTATATGTTCCTTAGAAAACTCTTTACGGTATTCATTTAAAAAACTTTTTGCCAGAAGAACAACGTCATCTCTTCGCTCTCTAAGTGGGGGCAGATTAATAGTAAATACATTCAGTCTATAAAAAAGGTCTTTTCTAAGAGAACCTTCCTGCATTTTTTGTTCAAGATTAGCATTAGTAGCAGAAATAATTCTAACATCAACATGTATATCTGAAGTTCCTCCAACTCTTCTGAACTTTCTTTCCTGAAGAACTCTCAAAAGCTTAACCTGTAAAGAAGCATCAAGATCTCCTATTTCGTCCAAAAAGAGAGTTCCTCCGTTTGCTAATTCGAAAAGTCCCTTCTTTTGCTTCTGAGCGTCGGTAAAAGCTCCTTTTTCATGACCAAATAGTTCGGATTCCAATAATGTTCCACTAACTGCTGCTGCATTAACATCAATAAAAGGCTTGTCAGCACGTCCACTCTGAAAATGAATCTGTCTGGCCACTAATTCTTTACCAGTTCCTGATTCACCACGAATCAGAACAGTTGTGTGATCTGTCTTGGCCGCCATAGCGATATGTTCTCTAAGAATCTTGATACTGTAATTTTCACCTAAAATCTGAGAAAAATGAGATTCTAAGCGTTCCTGATAATGCTGTAACTGGCTCTTTACTAAATTAGTCTGAATTATCTTCTTAATAAGAAGATTTACTTCTTCTATATTATATGGTTTTGCTAAATAGTCATAAGCCCCGAGTTTCATCGCTGAAACTGCTGTTTCCACATCTCCATGAGCTGTCATAACGACAACAATTGTTTCAGGATCAATTCGATTTATTTCTGGAAGTAAATCTAAACCATTACTATCTGGTAATCTGACATCCAAAAAGACTATATCAGCCCCATGTTCTTTGAAAAATGATAGAAAATTCCTACCATTTTCAAAAGTTTTAACATTGTATCCTTCTGATTCCATAGACTCCTTCAAAGTCCACTGAATCATTTCCTCATCATCTACTATTGCTATATTTACAGACATTTTATCAACTCACTATTCCAGCTCTTCTGACAGCTTCAACAATATGAGGTCTTAAAGCTTCGTTAGAGTTTTTAAACATCGTTAAAAAGCATTGATACAAAATTTTACTTCTGCTATCAACCATCTTAGTCAGAATATGTTTTTGTAAGTCTGCCTCCTGATTTGGGAAAGAATTGGTAATTTCTTTAAGAGCCTTATCTGTTCCTATTTTCATTAAGCAATCTACTGCAGTAGCTCTAGCTCTTTTACTAGCATCATTTAGGGAACTAATCAAATAATTGAAAAATTCAGGTTTATTGGTTTCTTTATAGAATATACTGTTGGCAACAACTTTAACTATACTATCAGGGTCATCAAGCATAGCTTCAAGATGAGTGAGAGCTTCTTTACCACCAAGTTGATATAAAGACTTAGTTGCAGCAACTCTAACTTTCCAGCTATTTTCCTTAGTAGAAGCAAGAACAACAGGTAAAACGCTTGGATTTCCTGCATTTCCAAAAGCTTCTATTATTTTACTCTTTATTTCAGGGTCAGAAGCTTCAGGTAATCTAAGCTTCAAAACGCCATTTGTTTTTTCACTTCCTATGTAACTAATAGTATTAATAGCTTCAAAAACTACAGACGGGTCTTTATCTGTTAAAAGTTCAATAAGAGGGTGAAAATCTTCAAGTTCAAAATATCTGTAAGCAACAGCTACTGCTCTTCTTGCCGAAGACTCTTCATGTTTAACGAATTGTGCAATTTCTTCTGGCTTATTCCAGCCAACAAGTTCAAAGAGAGGAATAGCCGGCAAAGTTGCTCTGACTATGGTTGGTTTCCATTCCCTGAAATCACATAAAGGAATAGTTGCATTATGTATGCTGGAATCAACATAAATTCCGAAATCTCCAACTATTTCAGCAAGAGTTTCAGCCAGATATATAGGTCTACCTACCAAAGTAGGCTCAGAATTAACTCCTCTGCTGATAAAAGTCATTTCACCAGAAGAAAGTCCAACAGCAATTTTAACTCTGCTGTCTCTTAAAATCTGGTCTGATTCCAAGGCCTTTCTGAATCTAATTGTAACTTCATATGCATCTATTAAGGATTCTATAATAACATCTCGGCCTTCGGAGGGTTCAAATATCCAGATTCTATTAAATTGAGAAGCCTGATAAGTAATAAAATCAAATGAAAACTCTTTTTCGAAAACCTTTTCAGCATGAGCAAGAACATTTACAAGATTATTTGAATTGCGAATAAGTTCATCTGGGAAACGAAGTTGCACTACTGCTGCAACACATTTACTTTTTTCTAATGAGATAGGTTTTGCTATGTTATGCTTCAATTCTAATCTAAGTCTTAAATCATCTTCGCTACCGACTTCCAACAAAGGAATATTGGATTCGGTATTATTAGCAGGATGAATTCTAGTAATTTCAGCCGGAGTATTTTTATGGGATTGCTGCTGCTGTTGTTTTTCTTCTTCATCTGAAAGTTGCTGAAACATAGTATTGTTATCGTCTAATGCCACAATATTGCTTTGTGTATTAGTTGAAACAGGTTGCTCAATAGCTACATTCTGAACAGTATCGTCATCGACAGTCTTTTCTGCAGATATAGCTTCTTCAGCCTCAGGTTTTTCTTCTGCAACATCTTTTTCATCTGCTAGATAACCGATTTCTTCCTCTCTGTCATCTGCCGAAAAAGCAACGAAAATCATTATAAAAATAACAACCGTTACAACAGCAATAATTATATAATTCATTTAAGATTCCTTTACTTCCTGTATCCCAAACGTTGTATCCAAATATCATTATGTCGCCAGTCAGGTCTAACTTTAACCCATAACTGTAAATAAATATCACGTCCAAGCATTGTATTCAACTTTTCACGTGCAATTCGACCAATTTTTTTTATCCCCGCTCCATCTTTTCCTATAATAATCTTTTTATGCGCTTCTCGTTCCACATTAAGAACAGCTTCTATATAAGTTTTACCGTTTTCACGTTCAGAGAATTGCTCAACTTGAACAGCAACAGAGTGAGGCACTTCCTGTTCATACATTCTTAAAATACCTTCTCTTATTGTTTCCTCAACAATCTCACGTTCGGTCAAACTAGTATAATCATCAGCATCATAAGCATGAGGTCCTTTTGGAACAGTTCGGCAAAGAGTGTTCAGCAACTGTTTCAAACCCTTTTTCTTAGCAGCAGATATTATAAAAATTTTCTTAAATGGATAAAGAGTTTCATAGGCTTTTCTAGCTTCTTCAATCTTAGCATCATCAACCAGATCACTTTTATTCAACACAAGAAACATTGGCATATCGCTATCGGGGTCTAACTGACCAATGTATTCCTGGTCTAATTCATACTTAATATCAGATAAATCAACCAGATAAAGACCTGCCTGCAAACCCTTCATTGTGGACATAATCTCATCATTCATATAAGCATCCAGCTTATTTTTTATAGAATGAAGGCCAGGAGTATCGCAGAACACTAATTGAGTCTCTTTAACAGTTAAAATACCTAGAATGCGTTTCCTTGTTGTTTGAGGTCTTTTCGAAACAATAGAAACAACCTCTCCTACAAGAGCATTAACCAAGGTAGATTTCCCTGCATTCGCTCTTCCAAATACCCCTACTGCCCCAAATCTAGTTGTCATATATTAACTCTTTTTAGTATTTTTAGACTTAGTAGTTTTTTTAACTTCTGCTTTTGGTGAAGCTTTAGCGCTATCTTTGTTTTCTTTTACTGGTTCAAAATAAGTTTTATGAGAGGGTGAAACAACCTGAACCCAGACCTGACCATTTTCTGGGAATAAATATTCAACACCCTTTTCATCTATATAAACAGTTTTACTTCTTGGTGCTGTTTTATGCCAAGTAACTTTTGTTCTTTTGCCTTTTTCAAGAATCCAAGCTGTTCCACTACCAATAAAGCTGATTTCCTGACGTCCGATAGCGTCTACTGTCCTCATTGAAGCAACCTGCAAAACAACGGCACTTGCTTCCAAAGGCTTCTTAGTTTCTCTATCCAGATGTAGAATATTATTCATATATCTATGGTAAGTACCTTTTTCATACTTAATTACCAAAGTATAGTTGCCATGATAATTAATTCTCAGGTAATCGCCAGAGTCACTGCCTAATTCGCCTCTAATACCATAGTTTAAAGGAATAGGCTGAGTCTTTACGCGCATATCTGTGCGTTTAGACATATATTTATATATAGCTTCACCCTTTCCGTATAAATTATGAGGTGCTTTTCTCAGTTTATCTCTGAAGAATGGCGGTGAATTCTTAATTTCATCTATACTTCTAATCTTTGACTTTGCAAGATATGCATAACCCATTGGGCTGCCACCGCAGTGAACATAAAGAGCGTCAACTTCTAAGGCTCTATCAACGAAGTATTCACGGCAGCTTCTTACAGGGCCAATTAGTCCGGGCAATTTGGTGTATAAGCCCATAAATCTGGTTATACCACCTTCAACCGGCATTTCATATACTATATCAGCAGCATATAAACCGCTCTGAGGTCTAGCCTGATTGTGATTTTCAATCATAATAGCCATTGGGCGCATATATCCATCACCTGTTGGCTGAGTTACAGGCATGATTACCTTGTTGGTTTCTTCTTTAGGTTTTTCAGTGACAACAACTGTTTCTTTCTTTACTGGTTCCTGTTTTGTCGGTTCAGTTTTCTTTTCTTCAACAGGTTTAACTGTGGTTTCTATAGGCTTTTCAATTTTTGTTTCAGCAGCCTTTTCCTGCTGTTTTTCTTCTTTCTTAGCAATTACAGGTTCTTCTTTAACTTTTTCCGGCTTCTTATCGGTTTTTACTGATTCCTTTTTAGTTTCAACAGGAATAGGATTAATGACCGTATAATCACCATTAATAGGTTCACGACTTGCCAAAGTTCTGAAATCTATCGAATCAAAATATGGGTGAGTAATAGTAGAATAAGAAACAGGTGGAATAACTGGTTCTGTTTTATTTAATTTTGCTTCTCTCTTTGCTTTGATTAAAGGTCTTGCTTCATAAAATAAAGCTGTTGTTTCATCTAAAAGACTATTCAGTTTTTTTACGTAATGAAATCTAAGCTTACTATCAGAAGCAGCATACATACTGACTCTGTTTTTCATAAAAGCTATAAAAGATTCAAGCTTAAATTCAATTTCATTTTCATCAAAAATAGAAGGCAGGTTTTTTGATTTTAAACCTTTCTCCATTTCATCATTCATTAATTTAATAGTATCTCTGATTTCAAAATAACCATTAAGTTCTTCTATACTTGCATAGCTTGGTAAAGCTATTAAGAACACAAACACTAAAAGCAGGAAAAAAACGGACCTGTTACGCATAAAAACCAGTTTGCCTCCACCTAAAGAAAAAAACAATTATATAAAATATTTGTCTATTATACAGCAACTGCGGTTATATCACAAGAGACAGCTTTTTTTTATGGGTCTTATCCTTCAAAACAACAATTCTTGGGACTTATAATTGCTTCTCTTAAAATAGAAGCGTTGTTGTTGTAATTAGTAGTTACGAGACAAAAGCCTATTCTAGAGATAAGAGAAGTCTACCCATTGTCATAAAAAGAATAGCGTATGGGCTTTAGCCCTGCAAGCTATACGTTTATGACAATGGGTAGACTATAAAAAAAGCTGGCCTTAGCCAGCTTCTTCAGACTTATTCTCTATTTGAGATTTATTATCTTCTTTTAAATTCACTATAGAATTATTGCCGGTGGGCTGAACAAGACCGGCTGAAATAATAATCTTCATAGCATCTTCAATATCAATGTTCATGTCAACAATCTTGCTTTTCGGCAGTATTAAAAGGAATCCGGAAGTTGGGTTCGGAGTTGTCGGAACAAAAATTGTAACCATATTTTCTTTCTCAGGCACATCGCCATCTATCTTTACAAGAAAATCAGAAGTTACAAAACCTATTACCCAAGAATTTTCATTAGGGTATTCCAACATAACAACCCTTTTAAAATTGCTTTTCTTGTTCTGTATAAAAACATCAGCAACCTGTTTGATTCCACTATAAACAGATTTTACAATAGGAATCTGGCTTAAAGAAGTGTCTATCCAAGCGATAAGTCTTTTACCGAAATAGTTCTGAGCAATAACCCCTATCAGCAAACAAAACAAGGCCGTTAAGAAAATACCCATACCGGGTATGCTGTAACCTATTGCCTCACCTATTGCACTGCCCAAAAAGCTGTCTGCAAACTGAAATATAAAATAAATGATATAAATAGTAACAGCAACAGGAACTATTACCAAAACACCTGTCAGCAGATAATTGCGTATATATCCCCAGATTAGCGTCAGCCTGCGGGATAATAATCGAATAGTTCTATTTAATCGTTCATGTTTAATCATAAGCTTAAATTAAACTAACAAAAACAATCAAATGAATCAACTGTCATTTTCTGTATTGCTTTCAGCTAATTCTTTGTTCATAGTGAATTTAACCCTCAAAATGCGGTTCCCTTTAATTTCTAATATCTGAAAAACACCTTGAGGAACATCAAAACTTTCACCGCGCTGTGGAATACGACCTAGTTTCTCAAAAACAAAGCCGCCGACAGAATCTGAATCTTCACATTCAAAATGACAACCTAGTTCACTTTCCAAATCACTTATACAATATCTGGCATCTATGCTGTAAACATTATCTTCAAGCTTTACAAGAGGATCAAGTTCATCAACATCGTATTCATCATCTATCTCGCCGACTATTTCTTCCAAAAGGTCTTCAATAGTGACTAATCCAGACACTCCGCCGTATTCATCTACAACTACGGCAATATGCTGCTTTCTTTTTTTGAACTCACTAAGCAAATCATTCAGTTTCTTGGTTTCTGGCACAAAGAAAGGAGCACGCAAAAGCTTGAACAAATCATAGGATTTTTCAATTTCTTCAAGCTTAATAAGAATATCTTTAACATACAAAATACCAACAACTTTATCTATGTTTCCATCGTAAACAGGAAATCTAGAATGTCCGTCGGCTCTGATACACTGAAGCATATCCTTAAAACTAGCATTAATAGGAATGCCGGTAACATCTGGTCGAGGAACCATTACTTCTCGAACTATCGTATCTCCGAACTCAAAAACAGAGCTCAGCATATCTTTTTCGTCTTCTTCGATAATTCCGACTTCTTCACCAAGATCAAAGTAATTGTCTATTTCTTCAATACTTGAAGAACCTCCAATATGATCATTCCAATCAGAGTATTTTGGAGCAAGTTTTTTAATTAACCAGACTACCAGACCTACAATAGGGTAAGAAAGAACCATTACGAAACGTAATATTCTGTAAGTCCAGCAAACAAAAGTATATCCGCCATATATAGCTACTGTTTTGGGAATTATTTCTCCGAAAAATACAATAAATATAGTCATCAAAACTGCAGCAATTACTACACTTGCCAAAATATCAGAACCTGCCCAGGCCAGATACTTTGTTCCTGCAAAATGACTGTTTATTAAACCTACTGCAATGGCTGTAGCAGCAACATTGCAAAGAGTATTACCCATAAGCAGCGTTATAATAACACGCTGTCTGTCTGATACAAGTTTAAGAATTGTTGAAGCCTTTTTGTCACCTTCCCCTTCTAACTTCTTAAGTCGCAAAGGAGATATAGACGAAAGAGCTGTATCTAACGAAGAAAAGAGGGCAGAAAACAGAATAAAAATTACAAATAATATACCCGATATACCATCATCCATTGGACAATAACCTTTACTTACTCACTTTCTGAAACCCGCTCTATTAAGGGTTCCGAAGAAATACCGTCTAGTTCAGAAAACTTTTTAAGATCGCAAAGATGCTTTAATATTTCAGCTTCTCTGCTGCGCATTTTTTTATAATCATCTTCTTTAATATGGTCATAACCATGCAAATGAAGCAAACCATGAATAAGAAGAATTATAATTTCTGCTTCTACAGAATGATTGTAGTCTTTAGCCTGTCTAAGAGCAGTATCAGTGCTTATAACTATGTCACCAAGCATTCTGATTTCAGGAACAAAATTTTCTAATTCCATAGGAAAAGAAAGAACATCTGTTGGTTCATTTTTACCTCTAAAATCATTATTTAGCTCTTTAATAGCTTCATCATCACAAAATACCATAGAAAGCTGAGAATTATCAGGCGAACCTTCGAACTTCATTATCTCAAGAGCTATTTCTTTAATAGAATCTATATTAATATCAACAGCTTCCTGTTCGTTAGAAATCAATACTTCCATAATCAGCTTCCTTTTTCATTTTCTGGTTTATCAGCAGAATCAGAAGTAGACGCAGGAACAGGAGCAGGTGCAGCTTCATTTTTTAAATCTTCTTTCAGCTTGTTTTCAGCCTCAATTTTAGCAACTTCAGCTTTAACTGCTTCTGCTTCAGCTTTTGCAGCAGCAGCTTTTGCAGCAGCTTCTTCTTTCAACTGATTCTGATATTTTATACGTTTATGATTTGTTGAAATGAGAACTTTAACAAATTCATCTTCGATTGTATCTATATCTTTTAAAGTCAGATTTGTTTCTTCAAGCTGGTTATCGTCTTTCATCTTATGGTCAACGATTTTCTTTACGTGAGCCTTTATTTTTTCAGGATTCAATTCATCAAGACTTCTTGAAGAAGCTTCAACAGCGTCAGCCAACAATAATATAGCGGCTTCCTTACTCTGAGGTTTAAGACTCTTGTATCTGAATTGTGACTCATCAACGGAATCCGGAGTAAGTTCCTTCTGTTTATTGTAAAAATACTCAATAAGACTAGTGCCGTGATGCTGGCTCATAACTTCAATAACTCTATGAGGTATTTTGTTATCTCTTGCAAGCTCTGCACCATCTTTAACATGAGTAGCTATAATCAAAGCGGACATAGTTGGTTTCTTTTCATCATGGGGATTTTCACCATGCTGATTTTCAGTATAATATTCAGGTCTTTTTATCTTTCCAACATCATGATAAAGAGCACAAACCTTAGTTAACAACGGGTCAGCATCTACTGCTGATGCAGCTTGAGCAGCCATATTTGCAACAGCCTTACTATGCTGGAAAGTTCCTGGAGCTTCTTGAGCCAAACGTTTCAACAATGGGCTTTCTTCAGAAGTAAGTTCCAAAAGCTTTGTAGGAGTAGCGAAAGAGAAATAATCTTCTATATAAGGCAGTAAACCGGTTGAAACAATACCAGAAACCATACCGTTAAACAATCCACATAAAGAGAACAGTAGCAGTTTCTTTAAACCTTCAATGGAAAATGTTGATGCATCTATAAGTAAAACGCCAAATACAGCCAACATTGTTGTAATACCTATATTTAAACCGGTCTTTCTTAAAACTGAACGCAGATTATCTTCCTTATCCTTATATAATATTTCCCAAGAAAGAACACCGCCAATACCACCAATTATCAAAGCAGCCATTATTCCCACAACAAAAGGCTGACTACCCATTGTTACAACAAATGAAAGCAATCCCATCCAGAATACACAGAAATAAACTATTTTAAGATTGCTCATTGTTGAATTGAGAAGCAAAACTAAAGTAGCCATAGGTGATAAAAGAATCAAAAGATAGTAATAATCAAAATCTTCACTGATTCCAAAAACAACCTTTGTTGCCAGCAGATATACGAAACATAAAGTAGCAATAAGCTTATACTGAACATCATCAACAAAAACATTTACATCTTGAGTTCTAATATAAGCTATAGCTATTCCAATAACCAGCATCATGAAAATCATGCTACCAATCATAGAAAGGAAGACATTTTTCTGAAGTTGATTCTGAACTTCTTTAAAAATGCTGATGTTTTCTTCAGTAATAATTTCGCCCTTAGAAATTATCTTTTGACCTTTTTGGTAATGCTTTTCTACTGGCTGAATTTTTGCAGCAGCCTCATTCTTAGCACGTAAAGTAGCTTCTGCATCAAGAATAGAATTGGGGCGAATAGAACCTTCAACTATAGTTATATATAGATGTTTGAAAACCTGGCTTATTTCCCAATTCTTATCTACATTAGCTCTTATTTCTTTCTTGATTTCATTAATATTCTGCTCAGTTATCTGTCTAGAACAGAGTTCTATAAAAGTCTTTCTTGATTTGTTCTTCAAGTCGTCAAACTGACTAACACTAAAAGATGAAAGCTGAAAAAGCTCTCTTGAATCTAACAGGAATTTTTCTGGGAATATTTCTTTAACAATTTGGCTGATACTCTTATTATTACCTTTTTCATGGTAAGTATCATAAAAATCATTGAGTTTCTTTAAATTATTATCAAACTCATCAAGCATCTGTTCATTAGCCACTGTATCAGCTTTATAAACAGGAGGCTCTTCATTTCTGGCCTTAGTCTTTAAAGACTCTGTTTCTTTCTGATCTGTAATAGTAAGTTCTTTAGGACAGATTACAGTTTCTGGAGCAGGCTTCCCAACAGTAAGATCATCATACATCTGATTTGGATCTATAACTATTATAGCTATTAAGAATATCCAAAAAACAGCTAATCTTATGATAAAACTATGTTGTCCTTTTATAGGGACAGAAAGCCATGACAAAATATTTGTCATGAAATTATTATTTTCTTCCTTCATTTTTAACTCGTTCCTTCGACTGATAGTCGTCAAAAGCGTTTATAATACGTCTAACGACATCATGTCGAACCACATCTTCAGAAGTTAAGTCAACAAAATTTACAGATTCTACTTTTCCTAAAATATCTTTCAGAACAAGTAATGATGAATCTGCTGGATTAGGAAGGTCTATCTGGGTCTGGTCACCTGTAATAACCATTTTAGCACCATATCCTAATCTGGTTAAAATCATTCGCATCTGAGCCAAAGTTGTATTCTGAGCTTCATCTAAAACGACAAAAGATTCATTGAAAGTTCTACCACGCATATAAGCCAGAGGAGTAATTTCAATTATTCCCTGTCTGACAAACTGTTCAAACTTACTCAAACCAATAAAATCCTGTAACGAATCGTAAAGAGGTCTGAAATGGGGATCAACTTTTTCCTTTAAATCTCCTGGCAGATACCCCAAACTTTCACCAGCTTCTATAACTGGTCTAGAAAGAACAATTCGACTGATTTTCTTTTCTTTTAAAGCTTTTACAGCCATAGCAGCAGCCAAGTAAGTCTTTCCTGTTCCAGCAGGACCGCGAGCAATTGTAATGGTATTTCTTTCTATTGAATCTAAATAATATTTCTGATTTGATGTTTTTGCCTTTATAGTTCTTCCACTGTGAGTAGCAAGCACATCAGAAAAGAGAGATTGCTGATCAGCTTCTATTTGAGCTTGATTCAGATTAGACAATTGTCTGAAAACTCTTCTAACATCAGCATATTCTAATTCTTCATGCTGATTAATTCTAGAATTAAGAACTTTTATAAACTGTTTTATTGTTCTAACTTTATCTTCACTGCCACTAATCGTCAGACAGTTTCCTCTAGCTTTAACGTTCAAATTCGGCAAACTCCGAATAAGACTTAATCCGTTTTCTCTACTAGAAGAAAACATTAGTCTTGATAATTCTTCTGAAAGATTAATACATATTGGAGTTTCAGACATTTTCTAGTCCTTCGGAATCATCAGCTTCCTGTTTTTCATATTCAGCAAAAACTTCTGAAAAATCTTTTTCTGGATTTTCTATCGTAACTCTCCCAAATCCACCGCTTTGAAAACGTTTGACTATATCGTTTGTAGCTCTTTGTAAATCAGGATTTCCACCTTTCACAAGGAAATTCATTTTTCTAGCATAATCAGAAATATATTTATCAAAATTCTGTTCACAAACACCGTAATCTGGAAGAATATGCTCATTATTAGTTAAATACAAAATTCTGCAAAGATTTTTAGCCTTTGTGTAAGTATCATCATCTTTGCCAGGTATAGTATTTATAAGCTTCAAAATATCACCACGACGTAAAAGTCCAAAATCTAATATTCCAGGTAAATCAAGAAGTTCTAATTCACCAGATATTTTTATCCATTGCACACTTCTTGTAACTCCAGGCATATTTGCTGCTCTAGCTGCAGCTCTGCCAGCCAAAGAGTTTATTAATGTAGATTTTCCTACATTAGGGATGCCAATAATCATAACTCTTCGAACTTTACGAGTTGGAGAAGACTTAGCATTATTAGCTTGTAAAGTAACTGAGCGAATCAATTTGGAAAGGTTCTTTACCGAGTTTCTATCTCTGCAGTCTAATGCAATGCAGGAACAGCCTTTCTCTTTGTATTTTTCTATCCAATGTTTTGTCTGTTCTTTATCGGCCAAATCAGCCTTTGACAAAGCAATTACAGATAGCTTTCCAAGTTTGCCAACAAAATCCTTTAATCGAGAACCATTTGGCATTCTAGCATCAACAAGTTCGACTATTACATCGACAACAGGAAGATAACGTTCTACAGAACGGAATGCCTTTCTTATATGACCAGGTAAATCTTTATTCATATATTAATTTGAAGATTTTGAAATCTTACCAGGAATAAGGTTCTCATGTGTATAGCTTTTAATTGGGCCTAGTCTGTTTAAGGGAAGATAACTAAAAATGGCCTGCCCTTTTAAGTTTGTTAAAGGCATCTGCCCCCAAAAACGACTATCATAGCTATTATTTCTATTATCACCCATTACAAAAAGATAACCTTGTTTGACTACTTCAGTCGGATGGTCTAATACAGGTTTTTCTTTAATATAAGGTTCAACCAAAGGAATATTATTTACATAAGTAATTCCATCAACAACTTTTACTTCATCGCCTGGAAGCCCAATAACACGTTTAATATAATCTTTGGGTGCAGCATTAGGATCTTTATCTGGGAATTTAAAAACAACTATATCACCGCGTTCAGGTAATTTTAACCAATATCTAGCGTTTGAACCAAAAGGCAATCTGCCATCAAGAGAGAAATCGAAAGTATAGGCAAAACGATTTACAAGAATTCTGTCACCGCTTCTTACAACCTTGTTGGTTTCAGGAATCTTTTCTTCGCCCAATAAAGTTGGTTCCATACTTCCGGTTGGTATCCAAAAGGCTTGAACCACTAGACCGCGGATTAATATAGCTAAGAAAAATGCTATAAAAATTGTTTCATTCCATTCTCTGAAAGATCCCTTATAGCATAAAGAAAATTCTTTTTTATCAAGAATTTCTCCATCGTCAGACAACAATTTTAGAACAAAATTGTTTATCCCACTACGAAGCTTTAATTCAAATCTGAATTTTCCTAAATTCAGATGATCCTTATCGCTAATTGTTTTAAATGAAGAAAAAGGGCGATAGGTTTGTTCATAACAAACCTGAACCCCACTTTTTATCGTGCCAGAAACACTACCAACCAACTGAAGCTTAGCTTCTGCTAAAACTTCAGTTGGATCTAGTGCTTCCAACGGAATTACCTGTTCGTTAAAACGAACGGATAAGTCATGTATAAATACCCCAGTAGATGGATTAGTATTGGTATTGGTATTCGTATTACTACTGGGACTAGCTAATTCGTCCAAAATCAGTCTTTATCCTTAGCAAAGATTTTGTCTTTAACACGAGTCTTCTTACCAACTCTGTCACGTAAATAATAAAGCTTAGCTCTAGCAACATTACCTCTGCGAAGAACGGTAATAGAAGCGATATTTGGTGAATGAAGCATGAAAGTTCTTTCAACGCCAACACCGTAAGAAATCTTTCTTACAGTGAAATTTTCACGCAAACCAGTGTTCTTGCGAGCAATTACAATACCTTCAAAGGCCTGAAGGCGTTCTTTGTCACCTTCACGAACCTTTATTTCAAGACGAACGGTATCGCCAGAAATAAAGCTAGGTATTTCTTCTTCTTTTTTCTGATAACTTCTTTCAATAGTTTCAATTACGGGATTCATGGAAAAACTCCTTCCGGAATAATTATTTCAAATTTATAGAGAACCGCTTGAATCTAAAAGGTCTTGGATAACTTCTTTATCAGACTCAGATAAATCTGCGGCTGCAAATACATCCGGTCTACTAATTGCTGTAGTAAGCAAAGATCTAGAACGTCTGTATTTATTGATAA
>JAFPZP010000034.1 GCA_017417215.1 Candidatus Rifleibacteriota bacterium
CGGAAGGGATAACCGCTGAAAGCATCTAAGCGGGAAGCCCACCTCAAGATTAGACTTCCCTGGAACTATAAGTTCCCTGAAGACTCCTGGGAGACTACCAGGTTGATAGGATGCAGGTGTAAGCGTTGTGAGACGTTCAGCCGAGCATTACTAATAAGTCGTGAGGCTTGACCATATTATTATTTTCACTTATGATTCACTTCCGTTCCCGATAAATGTGCACCTGTTTTAAGGTCTTACATTTTATCCTTTGTTTACATTGTTAATAATGCCTGGTGGCCATAGTGGAGAGGTAATACCCGTTCCCATTCCGAACACGGAAGTCAAGCTCTCTTACGTCGATGATACTGCTCTTTAGCGGGAAAGTAGATAGCTGCCAGGCTTTTTTTTGTTTAAATCATTTAATTAATTAGAAAAATTCCGCTAAAGAGCAGTGAGAACTAATAGACTGATTTCTAAGGAAGCTGTGGCCAAGGAACTGACGGAATGGCAGAGCGCGAGCTTTTGCGAAGCAAAACTCGGTAGTTCGATGATTGCGAAGCAAGCGTCGAACGCAGGAAAGTAGATAGCTGCCAGGCTTTTTTTTTATTTAAATCTTAAACTTGAAAATACAAATTCCGCTAAAGAGCAGTCTTAATTAGAAAACTGTTTTTTAAGAACGGTATGGCCAGAGAACTGGCGGAATGGCAGAGCGCGAGCTTTTGCGAAGCAAAACTCGGTAGTTCGATGATTGCGAAACAAGCATTGAACTCAGAATAGAAAATTTCTTTAGATATTTATATTATTAAAAGAGTTATTTTCTTTTGATAAAATTGGGCCTAATTCTTCATTCCAAAATTTATTATCGATTTTTTTTCCACCACATGTATGGCCTAATCGTCGGTCTGGACGAATTTTTTCACCGTGAAAATCACTGCCGGCTGTAATAAAAAAACCGATTTTTCTGCCTAATTCTTCTAATCTTAGGCATTCGGTGACTCTTGCTCCAGGATGAAATGCTTCAATTCCACAAGCTCCCTGTTCATAAAATTTTTCTAACATTTCTGGAAGTTTTCCCCATGAAAGATACAAAGACATTGGATGTGCAATAACTGGTAATCCTTTTGATTCTTTAATTGCAATTATAGCTTCATCAAGATTAGTTCCAATTCTTTCTATATACCATGGTCTTCCTTTAGCAAGATATAAGTCAAAAGCCTGCTGTCGATTTTTTACAATTTTTTTCTCTTGTAATATTGCTGCAAAGTGAGGTCTTCCAATCATAGTGTTTGGAAATCTATCAAGCATTTCTTCATAAGTAATTGAAACGCCTGCTTCTTTCATTTTTTGAATCATTTCTTCATTTCTTTGATGTCGTGTTTTTATCACATTATTAAGGATTTCTTTCATTGAAGGTGAAATATCAGTTATTCCAAGACCTAAAAGATGAAATTCTCCTCTTGGAGCAGTAATATTAATTTCAATTCCTGGAATAATCTTTATTCCGTATTGTTCTCCGGCATTTTTGGCTTCTTCGAGACCATTTATTGTATCATGATCTGTAATTGCCAATAGTTTTATATTATGTTCTGAAGCTTTTTTTACTAATTCAGTTGGACTGTACTGTCCATCCGATGCAGTTGTATGAGAATGTAAATCAATCATAAGATTAGAATAGCATAAATTAAGTATATATGATATAATACTACTTTAAGGGTAACAAAAGTAATCTAAAAGTTGAGGAGCAGTATAAAAGTATGCCAAAAGCAATGCAATATACAAAAGGGTCTATCATATATTTTGAACATGATAAAGATGAAAGAATTTTTATCATGCAAAAAGGTTCTGTACTTCTAACAAGCACTGATATTGAATCTGGTCAATCTGTAGCTGAACAAGTAAAAAGCGGTGAATTTTTTGGTGTTAAATCAGCTCTTGGTCATTTTGGTAGAGAAGAAACAGCAACCGCCCTTGAGCCTACTGTTGCAGTTGCCCTTACAATTCAGGAATTTGAAATTCTTTTTAGTAATAATAAAGCTTTGATTATGAAAATGCTTCGTGTATTTTCTAATCAGCTGCGTCAGATTCATAAGAAGACAGAATCAATTTTGAATAATGTTCAGGCAGACCAGCAGTCGGGTATGCTTGCTGTTGCTAAGAGTTTTTATGATGAAGAGCAGTATCGTTCTGCCTGTGATGTTTATTTGAAATTCATGAA
>JAFPZP010000035.1 GCA_017417215.1 Candidatus Rifleibacteriota bacterium
ATAATAATAATACAAAAATACCTCCTCATGCTACTGGAACTAATCAAAGTCCAATACCTCCTATTAAATCGAATAGCAATTTCATTGTCATTGATGGAGTTCCGATACCATCAAAAGTTTTTTATCAAGAGTCGTCAAAACAAAATGATAAGAAATAATCTGTTTCATTTTAATCTCTGAGTATTATTATTAAATTATGAATAAAGAAAATATGAACGAAATATCTATTAACCTGTTTAGAGACATTTCCAGAGCAATATCTACTCTTACTCCCGATAGAGCTTTATTGTATTTAACGGAAAGTGCCGTTACAGTTACCAATTCAATGGGCGCCTTACTGCTAAGCCCACATGAGAAGAACAACATAATGGTTCCTTTCGTTAAAAGCTTTTTAGAATCTGCGGAAGAACCTTTTATTGATGAATCTTTCTTAAAAGACAGTTTTAATGCTTTTATCAGAATCCACGACAACATCCAGGTAGCTCAAGAGTATCAGCACAGTATTTCCGAGAGTTACCCAGAAAATATGGTTTCTATATGGGCAGTCAATCTTTATGGGAAACCTCAAGCTCTGCTAGCTCTTATAAAGCACCCTAATCAGCCTGATTTCAACGAAGAACAATGTCTGTTTTTGGAAACCATAACCCCGTTTATGGGTTCTTTATTTGAAAACTTCAGGCTGAACAATGAGATGATTCATAAAAATTCTCGTCTTTCAGCGCTATACGAAATATCGCAGCAGGCAGAATCAGTAATTGACTTCCGCAACATTTATGATGCCTTAGGTAAAGTCGCAAGAAGCTTCATAAAATTCGATACATACGTTCTTTATTTCATCAGTAGCGATGGCAAACACTTAGAAGCAAGAAACGAAGCCAATGTATCAAAATCTTTTCCAAAAACAATCAATATTGGTGAAGGTCCTGTAGGCCTTGCAGCCAAAGAAATGAAACCTTACCTGACCTACACACAGGAATTTAACTCTGTTTTGATTCTTCCTTTCGAAGTATCAGGAAGACTAACAGGGGTTCTTACTATAGGTAGTCAGAAACCTTATGCCTACAGAGACGAAGACATAATCGGTCTTCAGATTATTGCTACTCAGATTGCTTCAATTGACACAATGTTCAAAAACCTAATTAAATTAAAAGGCTTTACTGAACGCATTCTAGACAGCATGAATTCAGGGGTTCTGATATTCGACTCAAAAGGCAAGCTTACTTACGCCAATCAGGAAGTTAAGCTCATGCTTACGCACCAGTTCCCTGACGGCTGGGATATAAGAACAGATAACGAAAAACTGCCTCAAACTGTGACTGATGTAATAAAAGAAGTTCTTGAAACCAAAGTCACTCACGAAGACACAAAACTAAGAGTAAAAACAGGTGGTCAGACTAGAACTTTAACGATTAACGCATTCCCATTCAGAAACGAAACAGGGCGAGATATTGAAGGCATAGCCTGTTTCATCAAAGACGTTACCCAGATTACAGCTCTTGAAGAACAGTTAATGCGCGCTGACAAGCTTTCTGCTCTTGGAGTTCTGGCTGCTGGTATTGCTCACGAAATCAGAAATCCTCTTACTGGCATGAAAATGATTGTTCAGCTTCTAGAAGCAGACTTTAGCGAAGACGACAGTCACAGAGAGCCTCTAGACATTATTCAAAGAGAAATAAACCGTTTAGAAGGCATTATTGGCAATCTTTTAGACTTTGCTAGACCCAATAAGCCCAAAACAGTAGATGTTGCCCCTGTTAATGTTGTTCAAGACTGCTACATGCTTATAAAGAACCAGCTTAACAAGCAGCATATAGCGTTCGAGCTGAAAGAAGCCGAAAACTGCCCGCTTACCACAGCAGACCCAGATCAACTCAAACAGGTATTTATCAACATAATGGCAAATGCGATTCAGGCTATGGGAAAAGATGGCAAGCTTACAGTCTATATTGAACCGGTTGACGAAAGGGTTAAAATCGCTTTTGAAGACACAGGCTGCGGTATTTCTCACGAAAGAATGAGAGATATTTTCAACCCCTTTATGACTACCAAAGAAGACGGCACAGGCTTAGGCCTTTCTATGGCTCAGAGAATAGTTGAAGAACACGGCGGAAGCATAGAAGTCCAAAGCGTTCTCGGCGAAGGATCTACCTTTACAGTCTATTTACCGGAGAAAAAATAACTATGCTAATTATTGGTATTTCAGGTCAGACAGGCGCAGGCAAGTCAACTGCTGCAAAAATTCTAAGTTCTTTGGGTTATGGGGAAAATTTAGAAGTGGATTCTCTTGGGCACGACCTGCTTAGAGAGCCAGAGACAATTAAAGCTCTCACCAAAGCTTTTGGCGAAGATATTCTGACAGATAGTCAAATTGACCGTAAAAAACTAGGCGCTAAAGCTTTTGTTTCCAAAGAAGCCACAGAAAAGCTTAATTCCATAATGCACCCCAACATGGTTAAGATGGTCGAAAATATCATCACAGAAGAACAGAAAAACGGCACTCAGCACATAATCATTAACGCTGCCCTGCTCTACAAGATGAAGTTATATAAGCTTTGCGATAAAATCCTATATGTTAAAGCTGACCCAGAAATCAGAGTAAAAAGACTTATGGAAACTCGTGGCTGGTCAGAAGCAACTGCTAGAGAACGACTCTTTTCGCAAGACCAGGAACCCTCAGATAAAGATGTGATCATCATCGAAAACAACGGCAGCGTCGAAGAACTTCGAGGCAAGCTAAGTAGCCTAAAAATATAGTTTTTATTGTAGTTGGTAGTTATTGTAGTTATTGTAGTTATTGTCTTCGGCAACGTTTGTCCATAGTCGGTTGTCTTTTGTCCTTTTATGCCTTGTGCTCAATCAACTAATAAAAACCACTATTCTTCGTTAGCTTAGAAATTAACAATTAAACAATAACTACAACAAAAAACCGATTACAATAACTACGCTGGCGAAAGCTAGCTATTTAAGAGGTAAGGGAAGTCTACACATTCGTCATAAAAAGTATAGCGTATGGGCTTTCTATTTTAAAAGAGATTAGAGAATAGAGGTTAGAGATTAGAGGAATGTTTTAGCTAAATGTTATTACTGCTATTATTAGTTTTCGTGATAATTATTACTTTACGACTAACTATAAGTTTCTTTATAATTCAGTAGTAATGAAATATTAGCACTTGACCTATGTAGTATTACAAACCCAATAATTCCCTTATCTCTTGCCTCTTATCTCTTATCTCTAAGAGTTATACGTTTATGACAATGGGTAGACTGCACAAAGCAGGCACAAAAAAAGCCGGGCATTAAGCCCGGCTCTCTAATTCGATTATTATGGGTGGTAAACCGCCGTTTTCAAAACATCAGATTTCAACACATCATTACCATTCTTTTTTATTTCGTCTATTTTAATTTCAGTATTATCAAGAGTATGTTCAGCAGCATCAGCCTTTGATTCACCCTTATTTGTCAAGGTGATGGTATAGTAACTTGAATCACCTGCAACACAAGGAGTTACAAGAAAATAACTGTTGGTTTCATTTTCTGTATAAGTATAACTGCCAGAATCTCCTGTTTCAATATCTACACCTGAAATTTTCCAGGATGTATAGTCTATTGAAACACCTTTGCCTAACGCATTGAAAAATGTAACCTTAGCAGTCATGGAATTGAGTTTTTCTATTTTGACACTTTTTACACTTTTTAATCCACTCTGTTCTACATCATTGTAATAATAAACATCTAATGGGTTAGTATTGTTAGCTAGGATATTAATTCCTTCACCTGTTTTATCAATAAAAAGATCTGTTGGAATTTCACTAAGGTCTTGGAAAACTATAACTGCTGGCTTGCTAAGAGTTTCTATATAAAGTTTTACAGTAGAAGATGCTCCTGGAAGCATTTTAAGAGAATCTTCATAATACATAACTTTGGTGAAAATATAGTTGCCTTCTGTATCAAAGCTATGACCGGGATATTCTATATTATTAAAATAGAGTTTAACATTTCTATTTTCAGATGTAGAAGCCGCTCTTTCAAAATACAAAGACTCTACTGCACTATCAATAATTTCTCTAGAAACAGTGATTCTATAGTTATTAACACTTGAATCACCATCAAAACTGTTACCAGTGCCACTGCATCCAGTAAACACAATACTGCAGCATAGCAGCATTATAAATAAGAATAGTTTTTTCATGTTTGCGGCTCCAAATTTGTTTCTCATTCTATTTATATTTTCGAGAAGTATTACACAAAGGAATCAAAAAATCAAATTTCATTGATTTTAATTCCTAGATAAAAATTACCTTATTATTATTATCGGCAAAATCCAAATAAAATTTAAGCCGGCATAGAATTACTATAAAAACTTTCCCAAATTTCTCGTTCTTCATTGAGAACATAGAGAGCAAACTCATTTCTCAGAATGCTGATGCAAAATTCGATAACAGCAGTATCAGATTCAGTTAATTCCTCACCAGAATAGAGAAATAAAACACCTAAAAGTCTCTTCTTATCGACCAATGGATAAGCAATTATATCATTATCTTCATTTTCAGATTTAAACGTAATTTTATTTTCAAAATTAGATTTTAACTGTTCAATAAGTTTGTTTTCTACATTGCTTAGTTCTAAAGCCTTTGAACGATTAATTCTTGAATAGCAGTCGGTAGTTCCATCACTTCGAACTCTAACAAGCATTGCGTCACGCAAAGAAACCTGCTTACTCATTTCATAAAGCATACCAGAGAAAGGTCTAATATCATTAGAATAGTCTTTAAGAATCAGAGTTTTTACAGAATCAAACTTATTATGCATTTTAAGTAAATCTTCGTGAAGTTCGCGATTCTTACTCAAAATCTTGCGGTTTTCTATAGCATTCTTTATAGTACCAGCAATTTGTTTCAGATAGAAGCTTATCATATCGATAATTGTATCTGAATTATTGAAAGTCCCATATTTTTCAAGCATCATCATACAAGAATCTGGTCTTCTTCTTTTAAGGGAACAAAGGCAACCATTCTCTTCAAATCACCGTTAGATACGGCAATAGCAGCAGAAGATTTTTCTGGTCTTATTTCAGCGCTGAAAACAACAGGTCTTCCTTCTGTCAAAGCTGGATCCAGGGTCTCTGGGTGAGTTCTCGGAATATCTAAAAGTCTGGGGGAAACTTTTCTTATATCTAAAATTTCATTCTTCTGATTAGTCATATCAGTTGCATCAAATACGTGAAAGCATGAGTTTTCTAAGCCGAATAAATCTTTTGTTCGACGTTCAACCTTAGCTATAAGTTCGTCTAATTCACCGCAAGAATTCATAAAATCAGCAACGTCATCTAAAATCATCTGCCTGTTATCAAGCTCAACTTTTAGTTGATCGTTATCGGCTTTAACAGAAGCAACCTGGTCTTTAAGTTCAGAAATCTGGTTATTCAGGTTGGCTGCTTCTATATCCATGTCGTTAACCTTGGTATTAAGAACTTCAATATCAATAGATTTATTTGAAGAAATCTTAACCAGTTCATCCATAGATTTATGAAGCTCATGATTTTCCTGACTAAGCTTTTCAATACTGTTTCTAGCATGCAAACATTCTGCACTAAGAGTGTCTACCAACTCTTTTCTATTAACTTCCAATGTTTTTTCCTGGAAAGAAATCATCAGTCTTTCCTGCCCGTTAAACTCTTTATAAAAGCTGACTATAACGTCAAAAATATGTTCTGAATTATCGGGATAATTGAACTTAACATCTGCTAACTTTTTGAAGGTTTGAGACGACAATACAGATTGAGCGGTAAATTCATAATTAGACTTTGCCAAACCAGGAATGCATTCCAAAACATTTTGGTTAAGCATTTCGCTCTTAATCAAAAGCTGGTTTTCATCACATTTAAGGTCTAGAATCTTCCCCTTTGAATCAATGACAACCCAAGGGTCATTATGCATCAAAGCGACATGTTTCAAAGAAACTGAAGAAGATTTACTTATATAAAGAGATTTATCAAGATCATCAACCTTTTCCTTAAAAGCTTGAGTTAATCTGTAAGAAATAAGGGCTGAAGCTGCAAAAGATAAAACAGCAACTATAGAATATGAGCCTATCCAGGCGTCACAGGTATGCAAATCTCCATAAACAGGGCTGTAGAACTTAATATGTTCCATAAAGCCATATTTTATCAGCAAGGAATTAGCAAGCCAGCCGCCACAAACAAAAATAGAGTAACCTATGCCCGCTTTAACACCTATAACAGAACCAGCTACAGAAATCGGAATTACAGACATCAAAAACATAGGGCTTTCTGTAGAACCAGTATATCTTGTCAAAGCAAGAATAGATACCAGGTCAAAAATTATCTGAAAATGCATTATATTGCTTAAAGAAACCGGGTTAACAGGGAAATCCTTCAAAGTTTCTAAAATCATTAAGTAAATAACCCCAACAACCTTTAAGAAAACAATAGGAATACCTGCTAGTCCTTTAAACAAACCTTTGGTTTTAAAGTTTCCAAAGAACTGTGATAAAACTCTTAACATCATGCGTTTAAGAGTTGCCAAACCTTTTGTAACAGATAATTGGCGATTCAACATAGAAATATGAAGTGTAAGATAAATATTAAAAACCGCCAGTACACAACAAATTATATAAATAGGTTCAAGCCTGAAACTCATCTTGAAACCATAAATAAATGCAACACAAAAAGTAAAAATTATGGCAATATTTGCCCACCTTAGAGTCACAAGATTGCGGGCAACCTGCAATTCTCTTCTATAAGGATTAATTGACATAAAAAGCTCCTGAATGCAAATTGTTACACTTCAAGCAAACTATCGGCATTCAAGAGCTTTTATTTTACGAATAATTTAAAGTCTTGAAATTATATTTTTCTTTAAGAATTAAACCAGTCCTTAACAGCACTGAAAATATTTTTCTTACCAGCACTGCCAGCTTCATCTGGAAGAGTTTCGTGAGTTAAATCGCTAATCAAAGCAACTATGTCGTTTCTATATTCAGATGTATTATTGGATTCAAAAGCAGTCTGACAATTGTTAATCAAGTCAGAAGCTATCTTCCAGTCATCGTGAATTACATAGTTTACTTTAACGTTCTTCTTCTGGAATACGCCTTCCAGTTCTTCCTTAGACTTGCTGTAATAACTGCCAAATCTATTGAGTATGAGACGAATCTTTTCTTTCGGGTATTTCAAGCTGTCCATAACATTCAAGCAGTTATGTATTGCAACAATGTGACCCATATCTGGATTCATAACAAGCATGATTATATCAGAGATATCAAGAGCATTGATAGAAATATCCTGCAACAGAGAGTGGGTATCAATGAGAATATAATCATATTGATTATTAGAAAAAGAAACAATCTTTCTTAAATGAGTTGAATCTACATTTTCAGACTGTTCTGGTTTTAATGGGGCAGGAAGCAGGTCAAAACCTGATTTATGCTTAGACAAGCAGGGCTTAATATCATCATAGTTTCTTAAAGCATCTGAGCCGGTTAAATCAACTATGGTCTTCTTAGGCTTGAGGTCAAGCATGAAGGCTATTCCACCAAACTGAAGATCTAAATCGATAAGCAAAACTTTCTTTTTAAGAAACTTGGCCATACCATAAGCAACATTTGTTGCAATAGAAGTTTTACCAGCTCCACCTTTCGGGCTGAAGAAAGTAATAACCTGAGCCTTGGTTTCCTGTTCTTTTGAATCTGCTGGTTTGCTGCCGGTATCAGCTCTAAGACGCTTAGTTAGAGCAGTCATAATACGTAAAGCAACAAAAGAATTGATGCGGAGCAACATATCAAAATTCTTCTTTTCTATCTGAAGAATTTCACAATCAGTTGTTGAAGTAATTGTGGCGTTTCTTGGCAAATCTTCTATTAATGCCATTTCTCCGAAGAAATTATTTTCGTCACCAGACTTAATAGTAGTTAAAACAGTCTTCTTACCGTTAATTTCTTTAGAGACTTCTACTTCGCCATTTGTCAGAACATAGAAAGCATCACCAATATCGCCTTCTTTAAAGAATTCTGTGCCAGAAGGAATACTACCTTTTTGGACTACTGAAACTAGCTTTTCAATATCTGAATCTTCAAGTTTTTCGAATAAAGAAATATTTTTTATCATTTCTGTTGAAATTGTATCTGACACAGTAAAACTCTCCTTATTTTTAAATTTAATTATCCTAAATTATTCGGATTTCTTTTCTGAAGAATCTGCTTCATCAGCAGTTTCCTTAACGTTTTCTTCCCTAGTGCCGGTATCTTTAGCAATACCCATTATTTTATTATAAACTTTTTCCCCTACTTCAGGAGACAAAATCTTTTCCCAAACAGTTTCTCTTTCTTTCAAGGAAATAAGCTTAACTTCTTTATCGCTTACAACAAGAAAGGCTACCGGTTCAAGAGTGGCACCACCACCAGAACCGCCGCCGAAATTAGCGTCATTTTTCCCCTGACCGCCGCCTGCACCAAAGCCGAAAGAGACCTTTGTTACCGGAATAACAGTCCATTTCCCACATACAGTTGGTTCGCCAATTACAGTCTTAGAATTAATGGCGACCTTCATTTCAGATAATACAGTTTTAATCAAAGCGTCTATAGCCATCGGCCTCAACCTCCTCGAGATTATTTTATTCTACCAAAAAGTTGTACATAAAAAAACTTTTTTATAAATTTCAATGAAATTACTTCTTATTCTTTTTTTTCTCCTTTTTATATTTATAAAGCCAATATATTTCTTTATAAACATTCTTTTCAAAAAGTAGACCAGCTACGGCCCACACCAGCCTATAGGGCTTAATATCGAGATACCAAGCTGCTTTAGAGTAGACTCCATAACCTGGTTTTTCAGGGAACATGGCAACGGGTTCGAAATCTAATCCATAGCTTTTTACGAAACCTATTGTTGGTGCTAAATAGCCGCAGAGCATACCTGTCAGATAATGTTCATCCAAGGAATACTCTACTTTCAGGTAAGCGTCATGAAATCTGAAGCCTTTCTTGCCACGATTCCAGAATCTTTTCACAACTGGCCACAAAGAGTTCCATTTCTGCTTTGCAAGTCGAAATTTTCCTTGAAGTTGCTCATAGCGACGGTTGAAATCCTTTTTAAACTTGCGAAGCTTAGCTTTCAAGCCACTCTTCTGGGCTTTCTTTTCCTGTTCTTTCTTTTCTTCTTCTTCCAATATGCTTTGAAGCTGAGCCAACTGTTCAGGAGTAGCCTCTACTTTAGGCATATCTTCTTCGTTTATGTTCTCAGCCAATTCTTCATCAGTAATTTCTGAAGCCTCTTCAACCACCTCTTCGGTTTCTTCAATATTTTCAGTTTTTGCTGATAATTCAGCCTTTTCTTCTGTTTTATTTTCTTCTATTACGCTTTCTTCCAAAGTCTTAGCTGATTCAGCTTTCTGGGTTTCTACAGCTTCAACTGATTTTTGTTCTACACTTTCTTGAGAAACCTGTTCTGGTTCAGCTTTTTCTATTTCTTCATCTGATTTTTCTTCTATTGCAACTTCAGCTTTTTCTTCCTTAACGCCCTCTTCTTTAAGTGCTACTTCCTCTTTTATTTCAGAATCTGCGTCTTTCTTAGCCCTAACTTTATCACTAACAACACTTTCTCTCTGAAGAAGCTTTTTAAACCAACCGATTTCCAGCCATACATCCTGAGTATGAACGGTTGCTATATATCTAAGACGAAGCAGCCCAAAAAGATAGCTTAACTTCACTTCGCCACGCTGCCCCATTATAGAGGCTCTTCCTTTTAAAGAAAGATATATAGGGTGGAACAGTAGAATCATCAGGGCAATCAAAGCAAAACTTCCGCCTATTAAGGCAGAATACTTTAAAATAACCCAAACTGTTGCCCAGAAACCGCTCATGTAGTAATTATCCCCTGTGACAAAGCCTTTACTTCTATATCAAAAGTCTTTTCAGGACCGAAAACTTCACCGTCTAATTCATAATAAGTCGGCTCTGAAGCGCTAACATTAAACTTCTTCCCTTCTGCTTTTACAGCTATAGATGGAAATTCGCCCTTGCCGTATGCATATTTAATCAGCTTAAGCAGATTCAGGAAGCTGAACTTCTTTAATAGAACAAGATTAAGAATGCCATCATCATAACGAGCTTCGGGAGCAAAATAGAGCTCTCCGCCATATCTGCGCATATTGGCAAATATCGCGAATTCGCCTTCTAAAACCTTCCCATCTTCGCATTCTATAGTAAGTTTAGAAGGTTTATAATTTATAATAGTCTTAAACAAAGCAACAGCATAAGCTGCCTGCCCCAAATAGGTTTTTAGCTTTTTGGAAACAGAATTAGCAACTACCGCATCGAAACCTATTCCTGCAGCGAAAGCAAATTTTTTACCGCAGCATAAGCCCAAGTCTATCTTTTGTACCGCTCCAGTTAAAAGCTCTTTGAACATATCGCGAATTTTCTTGGGAAAACCCAACTCTTTTGCGATGACATTCGCTGTTCCAATTGGAATAATACCTATATTGGCGTCTTCATGAATTTCATTTAAAGCCAGGTTAATAGTGCCATCTCCACCAGCCGCAGCCACAAGTGTACCGGGTTCAGAAGAAAAAGTCTTTGCTTTTGAAATAAAATCAGCAATTCCCTCAGTATAGATAATCTGGCACGGCTTGAATTTGTTAACATGCTCACATGCCATCTTCAATTCTATATTATCAATGCAGCTAGATTTGGCGGCAGCATTGACTAAGACTATTATTTTGTCGTAATTCATGTACACTTTTTCCCTGAAATTTACCCCTAATATTCTACTAAAAAAATCAATTAATAGCAATTTTGTTGTTTTTAGGGTGGGAGTCTACACATTTGTCATAAAAAGTATAGCGTATGGGCTTTAGCCCTGAAAGAATTACGTTTATGGCAATGGGTAGACTCCTCAGAGCAGAGCTTGGCGTGGTGAGTGGTTGGTGGTAGGAGATTTAAGGTAACAAAAAAGAGGCGACAACTTCGGGGGTGATATCTCGATGCTCGCCCAATTTTACCATTCGATGCGAAACAAGCTGCTTTGTAATCTTTTCTACATCTTTGTCGGTTAAGTTATAGTCAGACAGCTTTGTTTTGAAACCTAATGATTTAAAGAAATCCATAGTCATTTTTATAGATGCATCAACAGCTTTATTCTCATCTGTTTCATAAATATTCCAGACTCTTCTTGAATATTGAAGCAGCTTTTGAAACTTCTTTTCTTTACAATGACTCAAGTATGGCTCTATAACCACAGCAAGCGCCCTTGCATGTGGAATTCCAAATAATGATGTAATCTCATGGCTAATCATATGAGTTGCCCAATCCATGGGCACACCAGCACGCAAAAAGCCGTTCATTGCCATCGAAGAAGAAAGCATTAAATTTGAGCGAGCTTCGTAATTATCTGGCTCTTTCATAGCCAAAGGTCCATCTTCTATTAAAGTAGTTAAAATACTTTCAGCAAACCTATCCTGTAACTTAGCATTTACCGGATAAGTTAGATACTGTTCTAAAACATGAACAAATGTGTCTAAGATTCCATTAGCAGTTTGTTCTGAGGATAAACTGAAAGTAAGTTCAGGGTCTAAAATTGCAAACTGCGGGTAAACAGCAGGGTTTCCCAAAGGCAATTTTGCCTTTTTTGATGCTCTTGAAATAACTGCGTCTCTATTAACTTCTGAGCCGCTAGCAGGTAAAGTAACAACTGTAGCCAATGGAATAGCTTTATTTGTACAAGCGCCAAAACTTTCTATTATTTTCCATGGCTCTCCTTCATATAAAGCAGCTAGAGCAACAAATTTAGCTGCATCAATAACAGAACCACCGCCAGCGGCTAACAGATAATCAATTTTATTAGCCTTGACCAACTCAATACATTTCAAAAGGTATTCGTATTCAGGGTTTGAAGTTATACCCGAAAATTCAAAAACTTCCGGTCTCTCAGCCAAAGCTTTCTTTATAGCATCATAAGCACCACTGCTTTTCAAACTAGAACAACCATAAAGCAGCATGACTTTTTTATCTAGTGGTATTTCTCGCTTTAAAGCCCCAATAGAACCCTTGCCAAAAATAATCTTTGTTGGAGACTGAAAAGTGAAGTTTTTAATCATTTAATTAAGATATAAGATATAAGATATAAGATTGAAGATTGAAGATTGAAGATGGAAG
>JAFPZP010000036.1 GCA_017417215.1 Candidatus Rifleibacteriota bacterium
GAAGAAAAAAGGAAAAGATAAGGATGCAGAAGCAGAAGATAGACCACTGACAGAATATGAATTAATAAAGAAAATTAATTTGTTATCTTCTAACGTTATAAATAAGTGCCAGAGTATGGTAAGTTCTATGGCACAAACATCAGGAAAATCAATTCAGGTTGAAGTAAAAAATATTTTCTCTTTTGTAGTTAGTTTTTCTTATATTGCATTAGGTGTTTTTATAATATCTTGTATTGTTTTTATTATCTTTTTATCTTCAGGTATATCTGGACCTCTTTTCAAATTGGTAACAGCTATGGCAGAAGCTGAAAAAGGGGTATTGAACGTTCGTTTAAATGTCGTTGGTAGAAAGGACGAATTTAGAAACGTTGGTGAAAGTTTCAATCAAATGTTGGAATGCATTTGTGAAATGATATCTAAAGTTCTGGAAACCAGTGATAATCTAGCTACAAATTCACAGCAGTTGAGCTCTGCTTCTGTTGAATCTGCTGCAAACCTTTTGGATATTTCCAAAAATGTTAATGATATTAATAAATCTTCATTAGAAATATCTGATAATTTGGAAAAAACAACAAGTTCAGTTGAAAAATTCTCTGAGTCAGCTCAAAAAGTTGCTACACTTGCAGCTACTGCAGTTGAAGCAGCGTTAACAACTACTCAGGTTGCAGATAGTGGTGGAAAGACCGTTAAAAAATCTGTTGATATGATTGGCAAAATTAAAGAGTCTGTTGATATTGCTACTCAGGTTATTTTGGATCTTAACTCCGCTTCATTACAGATTAATGAAATAGTTAATACAATTACTGCAATCGCCAGCCAGACAAACCTTCTCGCTTTGAATGCGGCAATTGAAGCAGCTAGAGCAGGGGAACAAGGTAAAGGTTTTACTGTTGTTGCCGAAGAAGTTAGAAAACTAGCTGAAGAGTCTGCAGAAGCTGCAGATGCAATAGGAACAAGAATTGAAAATATTCTTACTAAAACCCAGAATGCAGCTGACTCAATGACATTAGGCCGCGGTCGTGTAGATGATGGTATTCGTATTATTAGAGAAGTTTCAACTAGTCTTGATAAGATTATTGAAAATGTAAATAATGTTAACAAGAAAATTACTGAAATCAGTGATATTTCTTCGGAACAGTCTGAAGGTTCTCTTGTTATGGCAAAGACCATCGAAGATATTACTAAGCTTACTAAGAATACAACAGAACGTCTTGGTATAGTTGCAACTTCTGTTGAACAGCAGACTACTACAGTTTCACAGATTTCTGGTTCTACAGAAGATTTGGCAACATTAGCTGATGAATTGCACTTACTCGTATCCAGATTTACTATTCACAAAAGAAACGAAATTCAGATGTAGAGCTAAGCAAAGCATGTCTAAAAAACGCCTGGAAACAGGCGTTTTTTTATAGCGCTTAGAGATAAATGAAGTCTACCCATTGTCATAAAAAGTATAGCGTATGGGCTTTAGCCCTGAAAGCTATACGGTTATGATAATGGGTAGACTGCACAAAGCTGACAGCTAAGCAAAGATTGGCGTGGTAGGTGGTGAGTGAGCGGACAGTAGACGCGAGACCTTCTATTCTCCGCACAAGGCTCGTTCCCTCAAAGTATATCCGAAGGTACAAATTTTCAGAGACCGCGGAGGAGAATAAGGTCGAACAAGCAACTGTCCGCTTTTAAAGGAAGTGAGAGATAAGTGAAGTCTACCCATTTGTTATAAAAAGTATAGCGTATGGGCTTTAGCCCTGAAAGCTATACGTTTATGACAAATGGGTAGACTACTAAATAACAATCTGAAAACCGATTACAGGGTTGCTTGTAAAACTGGTATTAAAATCGCCCAGATAATTACACTTGATACTGCAATAATAACGCGCTTTGTTATAATCGGATTCTTTTTGCTGTTGAGAGCAAAGAAATATACGAGTATTCCCAAGCTTAAACTTATAATAAACAAAACTATATCAAAAGTTTTTCTGTAAGCAAGTGACTGAAATAGACAATTTAAAGCAGAGGAGAACAATAGTACATCACTAAGCATAATTGCCCATTCAGAAATAATAATGTTGTAAGATTTTTCTGTTTTATTTGTTTCCATAGAAATAGATTTTAACTTATATTGGTTTTTGATTCAATGTAAAAAAATAAAGCTTTTTTTCAATATTTAGGCTATAATTTATTTAACTAGGAAAAAGTTATGGCTAACATTAAAGAAACATATGCTCAAAGACATTATGAATCTGCTTTAGACTATTTTGAACAGGGCAATTACGAAAAAGCTCTTCAGCAAATTGATAATGCTATTCAAAAATCACCTAAAAACCCTGATTATTATTCTACCAAGGGTGTCTTTTTGCATAGAATGAATGATATTCCAAAAGCTGTTGAAGCTTATCAGAAAGCTATAGAAGTTTTTCCTGGTCATACTTTTTCTCATTATAATCTGGGAATCATATTTATGAAGAATGGCAAGATTCTTCAAGCTATTCAACAATGGGAAGAAGTTATAAGAAATAAGCCTGACGATGTTGATTCTATATTTAATATAGCTGTTGCCTTATCTAAACTAGGAAAGGCAAAGCAGGCCATACCTTTTTATAAGAAAGTATTAGAATATGACCCAGGTCATGTAATGACTCATCAGAATTTAGCAGTAATATATCGTGATGAATGCGATTATAATAAAGCTAAAAAGCATTTTAATATATTAAAAGATTTGGATAGCACTTATTCTGAAATTGTTGATAAAGAAATATTCAGATGCGAAGAACAGGAATTCTTGGCAAAAATTGAAGAAGAAAAGAAACAAACTGCCAGTTTTATTGGAACTGGTGATAATAGTGATATAGGTAGAGCTCTTTCTGCCTTGATTAAAGAAAACTTTGATGAAGCTCTTGATTTGGCAAACATTGTTTTAAGCGATTCACCAGATGATAAAAATGCATTGCTTGTAAAAGCTCAGGCTTTGGCAGGTGTATGTAAAGATGAAGAGGCTTTAAAGGTATTGAACAAGGTTATTGAGCTTTTCCCAAATGAATTGGAGGCATATTTCCAGATGGGTACAATATCACTAAATCTTGGTAAATACTCTCAAGCAATGGAATACTTCCAAAAGATTAAAAAGCTTGATGCAAACTATCCATTAGTTGATGAAAACCTAGAACTTATTAGAAAATATATTGTTAATGGAGGCCAGAACATCTAATGGCTGGCTTAGATAATAAAACTAAAATAAAATATTTTACTGGAATCAGAGTAAAACTAACCATTATTATTCTTTGTGTAACCTTGATTCCATTAGGCCTTTTGGGGTATTGGTCATATAATACTCAAAAGGAAATCATTACAAGAGAAGTTACCGGTAGCCATATTGAGCTTTCTAATACAATCGCTCGCGGTATTTATGAAAACTTGGAATTCACTCGCAGACTTTTAAATTCTATTGGTGAATTAAAAGTTGTTCAAGCTTTGAATCCTGAAGTAACAGAAGATTATTTTAATGCTTTGACACGTCATTTCTCTTTCTTTAAATTGATGTATCTTATCGATAGTGGAAGAAAGATTATCGCAAGCACAGAGCCAAATGTTTCTCTGCCTGAAGATTGGCTGTTTTCAAAAGCAGTTAAAAGAAGCTACCAAGGCTCTTTATCAGAAGTAAGAACTTCTCTTGACGGACCTCCTACAATGACATTGGAGTCTGTCATTCGTTCTCCTAATATGGGAATCAACGGTGTTCTTATTTCTGAAGTAAATCTTTCCAGTATTAAAGAACTATTAAAAAATGCTTTAAAAAATTCAAAATCTCAGGGATTGGTTTTTGATGAAGTAGGGGCCATAATTGCTCGTTCCGACGAAAATGCCGGTGTTTCAGATGTGGCTTTTACCGAAGTTGTTGATTCTGATATTACAAGTTTAAAGACTATCAATGGTGAGTCTTACCTTTTGACCGCTGTTTCCCTTAAAAAATTTGATTTTTATCAGGCACCTAATTGGACAATTGTTCTGCAGGTTCCTGAAAGAATAGCTTTTGCCGCAGCTTACAGATTTAGAGAACGTATGCTAAGTGTTCTTGGTTTGACGGCTTTGATTTCTATTATTATAGCAATTCTTCTGGCAAGAGGTTTTACTGTTCCTATAGGGAAGCTTGTAGAAGGTGCTTCAAATATTAGCCAAGGCAATTACGATAAAGAAATGAAGCCCACCTCTTCTGATGAAATTGGTGAACTCACCCAGATTTTTGATGAAATGAGAATTAATATTAAGAATACGAAGGCTGATTTAGACGATAAGATTATGCAACTTTCCACTCTTTATGAAGTTGGTAAAGCTGTTACTTCAGAATTGAATTTCGTTAAACTTCAGAATATGATTCTTGATATCGTAGCCAAGGTATTGAGAGCTGAAAAAGGTTCTTTGATGCTTATAGACGATGCGGAAAAGACTATGACAATAGGCGTTGCCATTGGTTTGAGCGAAGAAATAACAAGAGATACTCGTCTGGAAGTTGGCGATTCTGTTGCTGGTTGGGCTGTAAAGAATCGAAAGTTCCTTTTTGTTAAGAATGTCGAAGAAGATGAAGTATTTCTGAATATAAAGAAACAGAATATTAAGGCTGGAACATTGATGTGTGCGCCCTTGATTTCTAAAGATAAAATTATGGGAGCTTTGAATGTTTCAAAAGCTACTCCAGGAAGTTTTTCTGATAATGATTTTGAACTCTTTGTCAATCTTGCAAATCAGGTTGCTATTGCGATAGATAATGCAAGACTTTATCGTTATGCTGTTACAGATGAAATGACAAAACTCTATAATCATAGATATTTCCAGCAAAGACTTGATGAAGAGCTTTTAAGAGCAGATCGTTACGAAGACCATATTTCTCTGTTAATTTTGGATGTTGACCATTTTAAACATTTCAATGATACCTATGGTCACCCAGAAGGTGATAGAGTTTTGAAGACTGTTGCAAGACTTATAGAAAAGAGCATTCGTGAAATAGATATAGCCGCAAGATATGGTGGCGAAGAATTTGTTGTTGTTTGTCCTGAAAAATCAGGAACTGGTGCTCTTGTTCCTGCCGAACGAATTAGAAAGGCAATAGAAGGTTTTGATTTTAGAATCAATGGAGTTCATGTTCCTATAACGGTATCTGTAGGAGCAGCTTGTTATCCTGATAATGCGACAACAAAAGCAGAACTGATTAAGAAATCAGATACTGCTTTGTATTATTCAAAAGAAAATGGAAGAAATAGGTCTACATTGTATAATCCAATAATGGTAGAACATAAGGATTGATAGTTATGGATATTAAAATTAAAAGGCTTTTAAAGGATTTACACAATTCAGATGATGATTTACGAACATTATCTGCTATGACGCTGATGAAGCTTGATTTTCCTGAAGAAGAAACAAGAAACGAAGTTGTTTCTAATTTGGTAAAAGCAACTCAAGACGAAAATGTATCTGTAAGATTTTTTGCCAGAAAAGCTTTAGATAAGATAAGTATGGCAGAAAAATTGATGATTTCATCAGTAGAAGGGGCAAGTGTTCCTATAAAAGAAAGATTGTTATCACCTAACTTCAGATCAAGACTTTCTGCTGTTATGGATATCAAGAATAAAGCCCAAAAGGGTGAAGATAATCTAAAAGAAGAGTACAAAGACAAACTTCTTGAAATGCTTGAAAAAGAAGATCATCCTTTTGTTATTGCTGGTTTGATAAGCTGTTTAAAGTATTTCCTGGAAAAAGAAGAAGCTTCCATATTGAGTAAGTTTTTGTCTGATTCAGACAATCGTGTTCGTTCAAATACTATTGAAGCTATAGAATATTTAAAGGCTGAAGATGCTATCCCTAGTTTGTTTTCTGCTTTGTCAGACAGCGATAATAGAATTAGAGCTGTTGCAGCAAAGGCTTTGCAGTCATTTGGAGAAGAAAAAGTATTCACTGAATTAAAGAAAATGCTAGAGTCTCCAGAAGAATGGATGAAAGGTAGTGCAATATATGCTCTTTCCCATATTCAAGCAGGTGAAGCCATAAAACTGCTTATGGAAGCTGCAAGAAAGAGCACTAATCAAGATACTAAAACCAAGGCTGTTATAGCTTTGGCAAATTACTGCGATTCTACCGTTTATAGCTTCTTAAAGGGAATGAGCATCGGTGGCGATGATGCTTCTAAGGAAGCTGCTGCAAGAGCTTTAAAACTTATAGAAGAAAAGTATGGCAACCAACCTCCTCAAACAACAATCGTTACAGAAGAAGTTGCCCAGGAAGATAAGAGTGAAAATGACGAAAAACAGTCTGAAGCTCCCAAGGAAGAAGACTTGGCAACAACAGTTACCAGATTCTTCAGAAGAGGAAAAGAAGAAGCTATAGGTCTCTCCAATAAAACAGCCATTAATTTTGCTCTTAATGATTTAAGAAAAGAAATTGATGAACATGTCCGTGAAGTAGGCCGAAGCGTTTATGACTTATACCAAGGCGGCGAATTAGAATGGCAGGATCTCGTTTCCATAGGAAATGAAATTCTTAGAATGAACTATTTTATTCAAAAATATAGTGAACAGCCTGAAAAGAAAGCTGCTGCTAAATCAAATGAAGGCTTTTTTGCTCAGTTAAAAAGCTTTTTCAGTCCTAAGACTCAAGAGCAGAAAAATTCAGCAAATCTAATAGAACAGTATACAAAAAGACGTGACAATCTGTTTTTAAGAATGGGTCAGCTAGCTTTAAGAAAATATGAAGACAAAGAAGATGATTTTAAACCAAAATCTTTGGAAGCTCAGTATTTAGCTTATCAAAAACTGGCTGAAAGACTGTAAAAAGAACAGAAACGCCTGGAAGAAAGCGGTACTGAAGAACAGAAATAGTATGCAAACCCAGGAAATAGTCTCTAAGCTCTGGAATTTATGTAATGTTCTTCGTGACGATGGAATCACCTATCATCAGTATGTAACAGAGCTTACATATATTCTTTTCCTCAAAATGGCAAAAGAAACAGGTAAAGAGACGGAGATGGGTATTCCCAAAGAATACCAGTGGGATGTTTTAGCATCAAAAGACGGTATTGAGCTTAAAAAATACTATAAAGAACTCTTAGAATATCTTGGGGAAAAATGCTCTGGCAGAATCAAGGAAATCTATGCTGGAGCTTCTTCAAATATTGATGAGCCTAAGAATTTAAAGAAAATTATTAATTCTATTAATGAATTAGATTGGTTTTCTGCAAAAGAAGAAGGCTTTGGTGACCTTTACGAAGGTTTGCTTGAAAAGAACGCGAACGAAAAGAAGTCAGGGGCTGGGCAGTATTTTACACCTAGACCCTTGATCGAAGTTATGACAAGGCTCATAAAACCTCAACCTGGCGAACTCTGCAATGACCCTGCCTGTGGCACTTTCGGTTTTATGATTGCCGCATATCATTATGTAGCCTCTCAGACAGACGATTTCTTCGATTTAGACGAAAAAACTGCCGAATTTGAAAAGAAAAAGGCTTTTACAGGCACAGAGCTTGTTCACGACACACATAGATTAGCATTGATGAACGCTATGCTTCACGATATTGAAGGTGAAATAAAGCTTGGCGATTCTCTTTCTAATCTTGGCAAAGACATGACTGGATATGATGTCGTTCTTACTAATCCACCTTTTGGAACTAAAAAAGGCGGGGAACGTGCTACAAGAGACGATTTTACTTTTCAGACCAGCAATAAACAGCTTAACTTCTTACAGCATATTTATAGAAGCTTAAAAACCGATGGAAAAGCAAGAGCTGCTGTAGTTCTGCCAGATAATGTTCTATTTGCTGATAATGAAGGCGAAAGGATCAGAGCTGACTTAATGGATAAGTGTGACTTAAATATGGTTTTGAGACTGCCTACGGGTATTTTTTACGCTCAGGGCGTTAAAACCAATGTTTTGTTCTTTACAAGAGGAACTCAGGATAAAGGCAACACAAAAGAAGTCTGGTTCTATGATTTAAGAACAAATATGCCCTCTCTAGGCAAAACTAACCCGCTTAAAGTCGAACATTTTGCTGATTTTGAAAAAGCCTATAATGCCGAAGATAGACACTCTGTCAAAGACGAAAGATTAACATCCTTTACTCGTGAACAGATTGCTCTGAAAGCTAATTCATTAGATTTGGGCTTAATAAGAGACGAAGCTGTTGTCGATTACGAAGACTTGCCTGACCCGATTGAAAGCGGTGAAGAAGCTATTGCTATGCTAGAAGAAGCCACTGATCTAATTCAGTCTGTGGTAAACGAACTTAGAGCTGAGAGCTGAGAGCGGAGAGCGGAAGAGCTGAGAATTGAGAATTGAGAATTGAGAAATGAGAATCGAGAATTGAGAATTGAGAATTGAGAAATATAAGTTTTCATTGTAGTTGGTAATTGTTGTAGTTATTGTTATTAGAAAGTTAGCAAAATAACTATTATTTGAAATATTCGTTGGCTCGATAACCTTCGATGAAACAATAAAAACAATAAAAACCAAAAACAATCACAACGCTGGCTTTAGCCAGCATTATTTGTCCAAAGACCTTTGTCCGTTTTTGAATTATTACTTATTCTATGCTAGAATACTTTTAAAATCCCCTTTCTCAAAGGGGAACGGTTGCGATAGCAACCAAGGGGATTTTCAAGAAAACAACAGAAAAATCTCCCTGCGACTCGCAGACCTCCTGTCGCTCGCTTGCATAGGCACCTCCTGTGCCTTATGTCAGCTAAAGCTGACATCCCTCTTTAAAAAGGAGGGTAATTATTGATTATGCCTAAGAAAAACAATAAAACCGAATTAACCCTAGAAGAAAAGCTTGAACAAGCACTTGTACCTGCAGAAGAACAACCCTATGAAGTACCAAAATCTTAAAATAGTGATTTGTGGTTGGTGGTTTGTGGTTGGTTGTGGGTGGTAATTATCTCCAACAGGGTTTTAATAAAAAAATCATCTGTCCAAAGACTTTTGTCTGTAGTCCGTTTTTGTGTTAAATTAATAATATGGCTAAAAAACAAAAAACCGAACTAACCCTTGAAGAAAAACTAAACAACGCACTAGTGCCAATAGAAGAGCAACCATATGAAATACCCTCGAACTGGGTTTGGGTTGATATTAATAACACTTTTACAAATATAACTAGTAGTAAAAACAAAGTAGCAACAAAAGATTATTTAAAAGTTGGTAAATATGCTGTTATTGATCAAGGGCAAGATTTAATTGGTGGTTACAGTAATGACGAAGACCTTATTTTTAAAGATGAATTACCAATTATAATTTTTGGCGACCATACAAGATGTTTGAAATATATTAATTTTCCATTTATTCAAGGTGCTGACGGAGTAAAGGTTTTAAAAGCGTCACAAATATATAATTCAAAAGCTCTTTTCTATAGTTTGAAGAATTTAGATATACCTAATTTAGGTTATAGAAGACATTTTCCTATTTTATCAAAAATGTGTTTGCCTCTCCCCCCTCTTCCAGAGCAGCAACGCATAGTAGACCTCGTCGAAAGACTGTTTGCAAAGTTAGATGAAGCCAAAGAAAAGGTGCAGACCGCCATCGACAGCTTTGAACTACGTAAAGCGGCTATACTTCATAAAGCCTTTACGGGTGAACTTACACGCCGTTGGAGGGAAGAAAAAGAGCGGAGAGCTGAGAGCGAGAGAGCGGGAGAGGGAAAGACCCCCTCAGTCTCGCTACCGCTCGCCAGCTCCCCCAGCAGTTTTTCAAACTCTGGGGGCGCATCTTCGTGCCACAGAAGAACTGCCCCCAAAGCGAAGCTGTTGGGGGAAGTGTCAGCTTTAGCTGACGAAAGGGGTCTTCTCTATGAGCAATTAGATAATTCCACCGCCGAAGGCGTGGCAATCCAGACCTCTCAATTCTCAACTCTCAATTCTCAACTCAAGAACGACCAGCCTTACCCAATCCCTGAAACCTGGCAATGGGTTAAACTTCAAGACTTGTGTAAAATACCTATTACAGATGGAACTCACCAAACCCCTACTTATTGCGAAGAAGCAGAGGGAATTCCTTTTATTTCCTCAAAAGACGTTACTAGTCAACATATAAAATGGGATAAGATTAAATATATTACAAAAGATCTTCACGAAGAACTCTATAAAAGAATTGCCCCGCAAAAAAACGACATTTTGCTTGCAAAAAATGGAACTACAGGTGTTGCAGCAATGGTTGAAACGGACAAAGTGTTCGACATTTATGTTACTTTAGCAGTTTTGAGACCAAATACTAATTGTATTTTTCCAAAGTATTTATATCGAGTTATCAACAGTCTTGTTTGTAAAAGACAATTTGATGAACATTTAACTGGTATAGGAGTTCCTAATTTACACCTAAGAGATATAAAAGTAACAAATATTCCTCTTCCACCTCTTGCTGAGCAGAAAGAAATCGTTAGAATTCTTGACACTCTGTTAGAAAAATCAGACAAAGCCAAAGAGCTTGCAGAAAATGCTTTAGAAAACATAGAAACTCTTAAGAAGACTATTCTGGCGAAAGCGTTTAGGGGATTACTCGGCACCAATCGGGCTGATGAAGAAAGTAGCTTGGAGCTACTTAAGCAGGTTTTGTAAAAATCCCCCTGTCATGCACTACGTGCCTGACATCCCCCTTTACGAAAGGGGGTATATTTAGAACAGACCTGAGGAAGCTAGCAGTGTCGAACTGCTGAAGCAGGTTTTGTAGAGCAGGAGAGTTGAGAAATGAGAAATGAGAAATGAGAATCGAGAATTGAGAGTTTAGCGAAAGAGAGTAATTTAGAAGTTGAAAAACAAGAAAAAGTTGTCTAAAATATAAAAAAGCTTGTTAATCCTAGGTTGATAAATTCTTATGCTTCTATATCATGCAAGTAAAGAAAAAGTTGAAATACCAGAAATTAGAATTACAAAATTCACGAAAGACTTTTCCTGGGGTTTTTATTGTACAAATAATTATGAACAGGCAGTAAGATGGGCCAATAGAGGAATTGGCGAGCCAGTAATAAATTTTTACGAATATAATCCTAATACAAATTTAAAAATACTTAAATTTGAAAAAATGACTGACGAATGGTTGGATTTTATCGCTTACTGTAGAAGCGGCAAAAAACACGATTACGATATTGTTGAAGGACCTATGGCTAATGATACTGTTTGGAACTACGTTAATGATTTTGTAAACGGAAATATTGACAGAGAACAGTTCTGGGTCTTAGCTAGATTCAAGTATCCGACTCACCAAATAAGCTTTCATAATGATTCTGCATTGAAATGTCTGACTTTCCAAAAATTTGAGGTAGTTTATGACCAATAATGATTTGTTTTATGTTTGCTCTCTAATTGAGTATATTGCCAGACAAACCAGAAACAAACGTAAAGTAGTTGTTGATTGTCTCGGAATAGATGGAATAAAAAAGCAATTACACGATGCCTCTGTTAATCATTGCCTTTCTTTTGAACAAGTTGGCGATGAAGTGATTAATGATTATAAAATTCCCTTAGGTGATTTTGACAGCATAACCAACTGTAAATATAAAGTTCCTAGTTTCCAAGATATAGGAAAACTTTATGCCATATTAGTTGAAAGTTCTGTAGAAAATGGTGATTTATCTAGAGAAGTAATGAATATTTTTTCATCTTTTATAAGCGATGAAATCTCTCGTTTTAATACAGATTTATACTATCAGAACCCTGATTACATAAAGTGCTCTTATAAAGCAGGGCACTTGCTTGAGTAAAGAGAAATTATCTTATGCCATCAAACTTTGAATTTTTGAAGAAAGATTTTCCTGTGCTGGCTAATTTTGGTGAGTTAGCAGAAAAGTATCTTTATTCTGATTCAAATTCCTGTTTAATGAAATTAGGCATGATTGGCGAAACCATCGGCAATATGATGTTTGCCTATGACAACATTCCTTTCCCTGTTGATAATACCGCCGTAAAACGTATAGATACACTTTACCGAGAAGGTCTGCTTTCAAGAGACCTGGTTGATGTTCTTCACAGCCTAAGAAAGATGCGTAATAAAGCGGTTCACGAAAACTTCTCATCAATAAAAGCAGGCAAATCTTTAATACAAATGGCTTACACTCTTTGTGAGTGGTTTATGGAAGCCTATGGCGACTGTGACTACAAACACAAAGCCTTTGTAATGCCATCAGAACACCCCGAACAAATCTCTAACACAGAATCAGTTAAACCGCCTGAAATTATAAACATAACAAAAGAAGCTAAAGAAGCAGAAAATAAAGAAGATGAAAAAATTGCTGAAAAAGCTACACAAACTATAGCAGAAACAACTCAGCCACTTCAAATAACTGAACGAAAACAGAAAACTGCGATTGCCTCTTCCCACCGCTATAAATCAGAAGCCGAAACTCGTTATATGATTGACGAACAATTACGCAAAGTAGGTTGGGAATGTGATTCTGAAAGCTTACGCTATTCTTCGGGAACAAGACCCCAAAAGAATCATAATATGGCGATAGCTGAATGGCCGACTCTTACTGCTGATGGCAAAAAGGGATTTGCAGATTATGCCTTGTTTGTAGATACAGATTTGGTTGGAATAATCGAAGCCAAGGCACAGCATAAAGATGTATCTTCTGTTATAGATAACCAGTGCAAAGACTATGCTTCCAACATACGCAAAGAAGACAAAGAATACGTTATAGGCTCATGGGGCAAGTTCAAAGTGCCCTTCATATTTGCCACAAACGGCAGAGAATACATAAAACAGTTTGAAACCTTAAGCGGAATCTGGTTTCAAGACCTAAGAGACTCAGCTAATGTTCCTAAAGCTTTAAGAGGCTGGTTTAGCCCATTGGGTATAAAAGAACGTTTAGAAGCAGATAACCAGGATGCCAACAACGAATTAATGAAAATGCCTTATGACCTGCTTTTGAACAAAGACGGTCTTAACTTGAGAGAATATCAGCTTAACGCCGTAAAAGCTGCCGAAAAAGCTATAATAGAAGGCAAAAATAACGTTTTGCTGGCTATGGCGACAGGAACAGGGAAAACAAGAACTGTTCTCGGCATGATTTACCGCTTCTTAAAATCTGGCAGATTCAAAAGAATTTTGTTCCTTGTTGATAGAAACTCTCTTGGCGAACAGGCTAGCGATGTTCTCAAAGAAGTCAGATTGGAAGATTTGATGACTTTGAACAACATTTACAACATAAAAGGCTTGGAAGACAAGAACATAGATTCTGAAACCAGACTTCAGATTGCTACTGTTCAAAGCATGGTCAAGCGCATTATGTATAACGAAGACGAAGAGAGAGTTCCGTCTATTTCAGACTATGATTTGCTAATTATTGATGAAGCACATCGTGGTTACATATTAGACAAGGAAATGGGCGAAGAGGAGTCTTTGTTTAACGACCAGAGAGACTACCAAAGCAAGTATAGAGCAGTCGTAGAGTATTTTGATGCTGTAAAAATAGCACTGACTGCTACTCCTGCATTACAAACCACAGAAATATTCGGACCTCCGGTATTCAAATATACATACCGAGAAGCCGTTATAGATGGCTTTTTGTGCGATCACGACGCTCCTTATATAATTAAAACTGAATTGGCTGAAAAGGGCATACATTATCGCAAAGGCGACATTATAACCATTTACGACCCTGTCACAGGCGAAGTTAAGAATATCGAAAACATTCCTGACGAAATAGACTTTGATGTTGATTCCTTCAACAGTAAAGTTATTGTTGAAAGCTTTAATGAAACTGTTTTAAAAGAAATATCAAAAAAGCTTCACCCAAATAACCCTAAAACCTATGGCAAGACCTTGATTTATGCTGTTAATGACCGTCATGCTGATTTGATTGTTAAAATATTAAAAGAAATTTACTCTAAATCTAATCTTCCAAACGAAGCAATAATGAAGATTACAGGCAGTATCGGCAACGGTAATAAAGACAAGATTCAGCAGGCTATCAGAAATTTCAAGAACGAAGATTTCCCAAGTATTGCTGTAACAGTCGATTTGCTGACTACTGGTATAGATGTTCCTGAAATAACCTCTTTGGTCTTTTTAAGGAAAGTGCGTTCGAGAATTTTATATGAACAGATGCTTGGTCGTGCCACAAGGCTTTGTGCAAAGCTTAATAAAACCCACTTTGATATATATGACGCAGTAAGCACTTGTGAAGCTTTGCAGGATTTCAGCACAATGAAGCCTGTTGTGGTTAATCCTCTTATTGGCTATGATAAGCTTCTGGAACAGCTTAAAAACAGCGAAGAAAAGAAAGATACTCAGTTTCAGATTAATCAGATTATAGGTAAATTACAGCGTTCTAGAAAAGAATTGGACGAAAAGGGCTTAGAAGACTTTAAAACTCTTTCTGGCGGGAAGACGCCATCAGAATTTATTGCTCATATAAAGTCTTTAAACCTTGATGAAGCTAAGAAATACTTGTTGGAATCAAAAGATGTATTTGAGTTTTTGAAAAAATACGTTAATCCGAAACCTCTGGTTATTTCAGGTTTAGTAGATAATATTATTGAAGTAAAAAAAGGTTTTGGAAAAAATAATTCTGAAGAAAGTGATTATATTGAAGAATTCACTAATTTCATAAAATCTAATATGAATATGATTCCTGCTTTAAATATTGTCTGCACAAAGCCAAAGGAATTAACAAGAAAAAGTTTGAGAGAACTAGCATCAAAATTAGATTTAGAAGGCTATTCAGAACAACAGCTCAATTCGGCTATTTCCAAAATGACTAACAAAGAAATAACCGCAGATATAATCAGCCTTATAAGACGCTGTGCAATAGGAACAGAACTGGTTTCTCACGAAAAAAGAATTAAATCTGCTGTTGATAAGCTTCGCAATGCTCATTCCTTTAACAGCACTGAGTTAAAGTGGCTTGAAAGAATAGAAAAAGCTCTGCTTAAAGACAATATTATGACCGTAGAAGATTTTGATGCTGATTCTAAGTTCAGCAGTAATGGTGGTTTTGCACGAATAAACAAGGCTTTTAATAATCGCCTCAAAGAGCTTATTGCTGAGTTAAACGAATACCTCTACGAAGTTGCATAGCCCCAAGAGCAGTCTACCCATTGTCATAAACGTATAGCTTTCAGGGCTAAAGCCCATACGCTATACTTATTATGACAAATGTGTAGACTGCTCTAAACTCTGTTCTCTCTAAAAGATCCCCTTTTTTAAAGGGGGATGTCAGGCTGATGCCTGACAGGGGGATTTTCGAGAACTTTGCCAAGCAGTAGAAAGTTAAGTCTGAAGACTTGTAGTGAACTAAAACAATCCCCTTATCTCTTATCTCTCATCTCTTATCTCTAAATTGAGGTTTCTTGTCTACTGTCCGCTGATTCCTAACCGACAACTGACAACTGACAACTGAAAACCGATAACCGATAACAGAAATAGCACCTTGACATAAATCCCACCGGCTCATATAATGAGCCGGTAACTTATTTTAGGTATAAAAGAAAGGTCTAACAATGAGTAACAATAACAATCAGAATAATGCTTCCAAGAAATCTCAGGAAGCAGTCACTCCGAAGTCAGAAGATATATCACGCTGGTACACAGACGTTGTTTTAAAAGCTAAAATGGCAGACTATTCTCCAGTAAAAGGCTGTATGGTTATTAGACCTTATGGCTATTCAATATGGGAAAATATTCAAAGAATACTAGATACAGAATTTAAGAGATTGGGTCATACCAATGCTTACTTCCCGCTTTTGATTCCTGAAAGCTTTTTCACAAAAGAAGCTGAACACGTTGAAGGTTTTGCTCCTGAAGTAGCATGGGTAACTCATGGTGGTGGAGAAGAATTAGAAGAAAAACTGGCTATCAGACCTACTTCTGAAACCATTATCGGCTATATGTATGCTAAGTGGATAGACAGCTATCGCGATTTGCCCGTAAAAATCAATCAGTGGGCAAATGTTATGCGCTGGGAAAAGGTTACCAGACCTTTCTTGAGAACAACTGAATTCTTGTGGCAGGAAGGTCATACTGCTCACCGCACTCACGAAGAAGCTAAAGAAGAAGTTATGACTATGCTCAAAGTCTATCAGGACTTTGTTGAAAAAGATTTAGCTATTCCGTTAGTTACTGGTGAAAAGAGCCAGAAGGAAAAATTTGCTGGTGCTTTGAACACTTACACAATCGAAGCTTTGATGCCAGATGGTCAGGCTTTGCAGTCAGGCACTTCTCACGACTTGGGTCAGAATTTTGCAAAAGCTTTTGATGTTCAGTTCCTGGATTCAGACGGAACTCACAAACACGTTTGGAGCACTTCATGGGGTATTTCAACACGCATCATCGGCGCTTTGATTATGGTTCACGGTGATGACAAGGGTTTGAGACTGCCTCCAAGAGTTGCACCAATTCAGGCTGTTGTTATTCCTATAGTTAACAAGACTGGTGCTGATGCTATTAATGCAAAAGCCAGAGAACTTGCTAAACGTCTTGCCGATGCTGGCTTAAGAGTTGAATGTGATGACAGAGACGGCTTCAGACCTGGTTGGAAGTATTCAGAATATGAAATGAAGGGCGTTCCTTTAAGAGTTGAAATCGGCGCTAAGGATATGGAAAAGAACCAGGTTTGCTTAGTAAGACGTGATACAGGCGAAAAGATGTTCATTCCTGAAGTAGAAATGGAAGAAACTGCAAAACGCCTTATGGAAGAAATTCAGCAGGGCTTGTTCAAACAGGCAAAAGAAATCCTTGATACCAAGACTTTCAGAGCAAAGAGCTTTGAAGAATTTGAAGATGTTATTAAAGTTAAACACGGAATGGCAGACCTCTGCTGGTGCGGCGATCAGGCTTGTGAAGACAGATTCAAAGCTGAAGTTGGCGCTACAATCAGATGTTTGAATAATCGTGAAGTAGACGGCAACTGTGTCTGCTGCGGTAAACCAGCTAAACACAGAGTCTTTGTTGCGCGTTCTTACTAATTGTATAAAATCCCCCTTTACTGACTACCTTACGGTAGTCAGCCCCCTCAGTCACTTCGTGACAGCTCCCCCACCATTTGAAGTGCACCCCAAATTTTGGACAGAAATTTGGAGGTGTTTTTTGTTAAAATATACTTTTGGAATAAAATTTAATACAGTGTTAATGGTTGTTCACGATAACCTGTCTATACATGAAGTGTCTCGTATCACTGGTATTGATAGAACTTTAATCAGAGAATGGTTAAATCTTTATAAGAATCATGGCACAAAATATTTAAAACCTGGTATAAATTCATATAGTTATGAATTTAAAAAGAAGGTAATAGATTATCTTCACAGTAATAGTATTTCTTATAGAAAAGCTTCAGGTATCTTTGGAATAAGATGCAGCACCACTGTAAGAAAATGGGATTTGATATTCAATAAACATGGTTCTGGAGGACTAATGGTTAAGAGAAAGGCTAATACAGAAAAATCTAATGTCACTAAAAAAAGCAGACCTAAAAAAGAACTATCTGAAAAAGATAAGCTTCTTAAAGAATTAGAGTATCTGCGAATGGAGAATGAATACCTAAAAAAATTAAATGCCTTAGTTCAGTTAAGAATAACCCTAGAGGATGGGAAAAAATAGCCGTCATCGATGAGCTAAGGCATAAATACAAACTTGATGATCTGCTAAAGTTAGCCAGTGTTGCAAGAAGTACATTCTATTATCGATTAAAGGAGTTAGCTTGTCTAGACAAATATGCTGAATTAAAAAAAATAATAAAAGAAATATTCGAAGCAAACAAAAGTCGCTATGGATACAGAAGAATTACTGCTGAACTTAATAAAAAAGGCATATTCAGGAATCATAAACTTGTTTCAAAACTGATGAAGGAATGTGGATTAATATGTAAAACTAAAAGTGGTAAATATCATTCTTATAAGGGAGAAATAGGCAAGATAGCAGACAATGTTATAAAAAGAGATTTTTCATCTAATGAACCTCTTAAAAAACTAGTGACAGATGTTACCGAATTCAAGGTTAACGATGATAAAGTATATTTATCTCCTGTTCTGGACTTGTTCAATGGTGAAATTATAGCCTATGATGTTGCCTTGCATGCAAATTTCGCTCAGACAATGAGAATGATAGACAAAGCTTTCAGAATAATACCCGACAATTCTGGAGCTATTTTACATTCTGACCAGGGTTGGCAATATCAGATGAAACAATACCAGAAAAGACTGAAAGAAAAAGGGATTATTCAAAGTATGTCAAGAAAAGGAAACTGTCTGGATAATTCTGTGATGGAGAATTTCTTTGGAATACTAAAAAAAGAAATGTTTTATGGACATAAATTTAATTCTGCTATGCAATTAATTAATGAAATTAACGATTATATATATTACTATAATAATCATCGTATAAAAATGAAATTAAAAGGCTTAAGCCCTGTAGAATATAGAACTCAAGCCTGTTTAACTTAATCTTAATTATTTTTTAGTCCAAATTTTGGGGTTCAGTACAA
>JAFPZP010000037.1 GCA_017417215.1 Candidatus Rifleibacteriota bacterium
GATTCGTCTGAATCTTGAACATATGTATCTGGTCGAAGCATTTCTGAATCATCATCAGATGACGCTCCACCTTCCCAACCCAGGTTATCATCTTCTTCATCGCCAAAACCATCATCAGAATCTAAATTACTATCAGTGCTGAATGAAGACGGAATATCTTCTTCGCTTGGATTATTTTCTGACTGAGAGAATGAATTTTCGTTGTCAAAAGTTGTATCTTCATTAAATGCATTATCATCAAATGCAACAGAATTTACATCGAAAGAAGAAGTGTCGCCAAATTCATTTCCTGTTTCATTAATCTTAATGTCTTCAACAAACTGACCAGGCATCAAACCACCAGCAGCTTCAGCCTTTGGCAAAGACAAAGATCGTAAAATTGTTTCGCGAATATTAGTCATATGTTTCATAATCTGAAGAGTGCTATGGTAGAAATTCATAACAACCAGTTTTTTGCCTAATGGAATCAAAACCATATGACAATAAAGAATTCTGTTCCCTTGAGTGAAATGGAAAAGAACATTTCCTATTTCAACTCCAGCTACATCACCCTTCCACTGATCATAAAGTCTAGGATTAAAAGGCATCAAAGTATCTTTAATTGCTTTACCTACTTGAGCCAAGGTTTGAGGAGTATCATAATTTGCTGCTTGAACCTGAAGCAAAAATTGACCTTCTAATCCAGATAGAGTAGCTAACAAGTTAGGGCTGATTTTTTCTCTAAGCTGATAGTTAGTAGGAACAAACATGCTGAATTCATATTCTTTGTTTCGTAAAGGTCTAGTTCCTTTTATAGGACCATAAAAAGGTCTCAAACTATCGAGATATCTTGTTACTGAAACACCTTTGACACTATCTCTAAAAACCTGAGTCAATCGCTGTTTATTCAATACATAATCATAGACAAACCATCGTCCTCTTGTATAACGGCAAAAAACTTCATAGTCAAAACGCCCCCTGTTTGTATCTAAGCGAATAACTACTTTACACTGAGCTTTACCATTATAACGTGGGTCAGAATAATCTATTCTAGCACCATTAGCAACTCGGTTCATAACCTTTGAAAGGAATCTGAACTCATTACGATGCGTCTGAATTTGGTATGAAAACAACTCGTTAAGTTCATCTTGGTCTAAGCGAGTTAAATTCTTACCATAGAGCAATTCAAGAAATGTCTGTACATCAAAATTTGAAAGACAGGCATCATATTCCCCATCCATAAGAGCTCCCATAAATGTATAAACCATGGGAACAGGAGATGGCAATTCCGTTCTGGCATCGGGTGGTTCTGGTATATCAGCCAGCAGCCCTCTTTGGGTTCTATTGATTTGGGCTACCGAGACCTTTGCCATAGGAACAATCATTAGTAAAGCAACGAGTATTTTTGTCAGCAGGTTTTTATTTAACATATTCTAAGATTAAATCACCATTGATTTTTTGTCAATCTTTCAAGGGAAAAGCGTTAGATTTTAGAAAATGATATCAGTAAAATATAATTTTTGGGGTTAATCAAATATAATAAAAATGAATAAATAAAAAAAATAGTATATAATTTTTCTAATGAACAAAAATAATCAAATAATTTTACGGAATTAAAACGAGGCTTATTAATGCAGAATAACTTTCTTCGTAACTTAGTAATAATGTCAGGCGTTCTCATGATTGTTATTGGGTTAATAATAATCTATGACGCATACAAATTAGTTAACTTTGTAAAAGAAGCAGAAGAAACAAGATCAACTAGAGTTCAGACAATTGGCATCAAGGGTCTTTGTGATGAAAAGCATATTGAATATGATAAAAATAAGATAGAAATAGAAAGTGCTTTAAATAACCTATTTAATATTAGAAAAAAACATATAGATTTTATCATCGGTTTCGATAGTTTTTATGGTTTCAAACTTTTTGATTTTCCTTATCTAGCTGGGCAAAACAATGGTCGACAAATAGTAGAAACGGATTACCAAAACCAGGACAGCGATAAAGCTAAGTATACTGAATTCAAAGAGAATATAAAGAAGTTTGATGATAACTTTAACATATCAACAATAAAAGATTTCGAATGGAATATTTTTGAATCCAAAAGCAATATTAATAATCCAATGTCAGCTACCTATATTATTACTTCTGATTATCTTTGCAAGCTTTGTACATTTATTGGGCTATCTGAAGCCTATTCCCCCAAAGATGATACTACAGCAGATTCAGCAACTTTATTCAGCGCTTTTCTTAAAATTTATTTATTAAGTTTTTATATAAACCAGAATCAAATTAGAGAAAACTGTCTGTTTGGCGAATCAATCTATGTCTTTTACGATAATATTATAGCGGATAAATATACGAAAAATGAAATGGAAAGGATGCTAGCAGTAGTAAAAGATGTAATTGCCAATTATCCTGACCCGCACAAAATTATAAATATTCATTATAATTTCACAAAAAAACTTTACGATTTCGCTTTTGCAAATTTTTTAGGAATCAGTTCACTTGCAAGAATATTTTTTGGCAACCCTTATCCATTGGTAGACAATATTTATAACAAATGTAAAGAAGGTAAATTTAAAGAAGCTACAAAAATAGCCCGTGAAAATCAATTCTGTCTAATATTTTTAACACCGGAATTAAACTCTTTTGAATCACATTACTCTTTGTTTATATTGGTAAAATCTCGCCTTGCTTTAATTCAAGCCCAACTAGAATACAAGCTAGGTCTGGAAATTACAGCAAAAGACCCATTTGATAACAAACCTATAAGTTTTTCTACTGATGAAAAAGGGCAAAAAACCTTCTATTGCCGTGGTTCTCAAGGAAAAGGGAAAATTATCAACTGTGATACAAATCTGAAAAATAAAATATTAAAACAAAATAATCATTAAAAGTTTTTAATATTATATTTTAAACTTTTTGATATTATGTTAAGTATATAAATTAACGACCTTTATGTACCCTGTCTGATATGGAGGAATTTATGAGAAATTATTCTCTTAATCACCTTGTGAAATCTTCTAAGCTAGGTTTAACAGCTAGCATTTTAATTATATCTTTAGCCTTAGCTCCTGCTTTATATTCCAATGAAAGTCCTTTTGACGACGACAAAGATGTCAGCGTATTAGAAACAGCATCTTCTAATAATGCTGTTACTATTTCAGACATCAAGATTGCTGAAGCTGCTGGAATAAAAGAAGTAGAAGATGGTTATCCTATCAATGGCGTTATTGCAGCCAATACATTAAGACTACGTTCTTGGCCATGGGGCGAAGTTACTGGCAAATATCACAAGGGTGACAGTCTAAAGGTTTTAGGTGAATCTGGTGAATTCTATCTAGTCGAAATCAATGGTCAGCAAGGCTATATGCACAAAAGCTACATTTCGACAGATAAAGCCTCTGCTTCATATCAACAGCCATCTTACCCTGGCAATACAAGATCAGGTGGTTATATTCCTTTAAAAGACGGAGTTACAGCTTCAAATACTGGCGTTTCTACCGGTAGCAGTTCTAGTTCTAGTTCTGGTTCTTCATCTGGTAGCTCTTCTTCTGGAAGTTCATCTTCTAGTAGCAGCGGAAGCGTAAATAACATTTCAACTGCTGATTATACCGGAGTTACCAAAGTTATTTATGATATAGTCAAGAAATTCTGCGATGCTAACCAAGCTTATGTTTTAGGTGCAGCTCACAGTAGCAATTCTGGTTATGTTACTAAATCTGACTGTTCAGGTTTTACTGGCCAATTCATAAATAAAATTTCAGAAATGGCTGGTGTTAAACCAGTTATCGGTAATAGTTTCCCAACTTCTACCAATTATGCAAATTCAAAGTATACTCAAAAAGTAACTGGTGCTTTTCCACCACCAAATCCAAAAGATTTAATCAAACCAGGTGACATTTTTGTTATGAGCAAGAGTAGTCCAAGTGGTTATGGTCACGTTGGTGTATTCATGGGTTACAACTCTGCTGGTCAGCCCCTTATTGCACATTCAACCACAAGAAAAGTTGATGGCAGCACAACCATCGGTAACTTGGGAACAACTGGCGTAAGAGTAGAAGTAATTCCATCCTGGTATACCAAAAGATGGATGGGTGTATATCGTTTGAATAATATGGATGAAATAGCTAAGAACTTAGAAAGCAAATAAAATATAATGTTCTATAAAAGAATTATCACAGCCTTAGTATTCTTGCTTTCTTTGCAGATTGTTCAACCCTGCTATTCACAATTAGCCGATAAAGAAATGGTATTTTCTACCTATCTAGAGTTTTCTAACGGAGAAACACCAGATAAGCTCCTTTGGATAACAGAAACTGACGGGACTCCAAACATAGGCACCTTGCAGTGCCCTATGGCTTACATTTCTCTTCCAGACGGAAACATTTGGATAGCAGACACCCAAAATGTTAGAATTTGCCTTTTTTCTTCAAATGGCAAATTACTAAAAGCTATAAACCTGTTAGAACTAGGCAAAAAAGCAGGTTTACCAAATCCTCCAGCAATTGTAGATATCTGTTTATCAAACAACAAACTTCTTGCTGCAGATGCAGCAAGCAATTCTGTTCTTGAAATAAACCCAGATAATCTTTCAATGCGTATATTTGGCTCTCCATCAACAGATAAAGGTGGATGGTTTCAAATCTCCCATCTCTTTACAGACAACCAGGAAAGAATCTACATAGATGACTTAGCCTTAGGCAAAATAATAGTTCTAGATAAAGATGGCAATATAATTGGTGAAAATGCAGCAGCATCAATAGGTGTAAGTAAAATAGATTCCAGAATGGCTTCTATTCATTATGTTGAAGAAAATGACGGTGAAGCAGATGCAAAGTATTATCAGCTTACTATAAACAAAGGCTATAATACCCCCTGGTTCCCCGTTGTAAATTTAAACGACCAGGAAAATATTTTCTACATCAACATTATTGGTATAGATAAAAATAATGATGTTTACATTCTCTATGAAACAGAAAACAATCGTTATTATAAAGTATTCTCTATGACAGGAGAATTAAAACAAAGCTTTGTTACATCTCCTATCATGCCAATGATTAATCCTGCTACGCCAGATTGGATAGATGAAAATGGGAATATCTACACTGTAGCTGTTGTAGGAAAAACACTAAAAATACTAAAATATCAACGACAATAATATTTAAAACAAATAATTTACAATCAGCATTTTAAAAAGCTATAAAAATGATTTATAGCTTTTTTTATGTCTAAAATCCAACTACCTATATTCATTTTGAATTATTTCTTCTTGAGCAATATTAGCAAAATCCACGATTGAAACATTGAAAAAAACAATAAACCATGATAAAATAACACCCCACAATATAAGGTAAACAAATTCGGAGAAATACTTGTGCATTCCAGCAATTTAAGACAAAAACTGCTTATAGCAGCCATGTTTTGTTGTCTTTCTGCAAATATAAGCATAGCAGCAGACACACCGGAACAGATTGAACAATACAAATATGCCATGGGGCTAATTCAACATCAGCTATATGAAGAAGCTGCCAAAGTTCTTTCTAATATTCTTTCAGAACCCAAAGTTTTTTCACAAAGTGATGGAGCTCTGTTTTGGCTTGGTCAATGTGAATATAGCTTAAAGAACTACGTTAAAGCCGCTGGCTATTATCAAAAACTTTTAAAAGACTATCCTGGTTCTCAATTTAGAGACAGAGCAGCTTATGGATTAGGCTGGGCTCATACTAGCGACAACAATCCAAAATCAGCCGCTGAAGCTTTTGCAAAAGTATCAAAAAAAGATTTGAATCATTGGAAGGATTCTCGTATCAAACGTGGTTACATAATGGTCAAGTATAAGATGGATACAGACCAGATGATTAAGAACTACGAAGAATTATTGGCAGAACCTTCGCTGAATGAGCAACAGAAATATGAATGCCATCTTCAGATTGGTATTGGTAAATATGAACAAAGTATTTACAGACAAGCCTTAGAACACCTTGAAATTGCCATAAAAACAGCCCCTTCCGATAAGAAACAGGCAATTATGTTTTATATTTCTGAATCATACTTTAGGCTAAAAGACTATTCTAGAGCGACTTCCGAATATGCAGAAACCATATCATTGGGTCCAGATACAGCAATAGCACAAAAATCAGCCTATTCTTTGGGCTGGTGTTATATTAACCTTCAACAGAGCGATAAAGCTCTAACTCTTTTTGTAAAACAGGCAGATAATCCAAAATCTGTTGTTCAAAAAGAATGCGCTCAGAATACAATAGACCTTCTTATGAATATGCACAAGTATTCTGAAGCAATTGAGAGAATAGATAAATATATAAACAGTTTTTCATCTAATGAACAGGAAACACTACTTTATATAAAGGCTCTTGCCTTATCTAGACTTGGTGAAAACGAAAAAAGCCTGAATGCTTTCGCAGATTTTAAGAAAAAATTTCCTAATTCTCCTAAAAAAGATGAAGCAACCTATCAATCAGGTCTTGTTCAGATATCTATGAGTAGATTCAAAGATGCAATTAAAACCTTTGAACAGATTTCAAGTGAAAAAACAGACCCAGATATCAGAGAAAAAGCAATTTACCGCATTGGCGAATGTTATTTCAACTTAACCAATATTACAGAAGCAGGTAATGCTTTCAACAAAGTCATCAAGCTTTTCCCACAGGGCAAAACAAAAATCGATGCTCTTTATCAATTAGGGGAACTGGCATATATGCAAAACAGCTATGCTGATGCTCTTACTGCTTTTGAAGCAATAGCGGCAAGTAATACCGAGCTTTCTTCACAAGCATTATTCAGATGTGGCGAAGTATTAATGAAAGCTGGCGACTATCAGGAAGCTATCAAAAAATTTAAAGAATATAGAACAAAAAATCCTAAAGGAAAACTCACAGAAGATGCTTTGTTCAAAACAGGTATGTGCTGGCAGGAATTAAAAGATGATGCCCAAGCTTTGGCTGCTTATTCCCAATTAATGAATGCTCAAGGCTATTTTAGGCAGGAAGCAAGATTCAATATTGCGGAAATAGCGAGAAGCGTTAACAATTACACTCTTGCTATTCAACATTACAAAGCTATTATTTCTGAAGAACCCAAGCACCCACTTGCAACTGCTGCGAAAAGAGCAACAGGAATATGCTTATATGCAATGCAAGATTATGAAGGCGCAAAAGACACATTCTCACAAATTCTGAAGGATTACCCATCTACAGATCAAGTTATTCCAGAAACCAGACTATGGTTAGGAAGAACACTAATCGCTTTAAATGATACAGAAAATGGCATATTAGAACTTCTTAAAGTGCCTGTAATGTATCCTAAGTGCGATTATATTGCAGATGCTTATATAGAGTCTGCCAGAGCCTATAATAAATTAGGCAAGACAGACAAAGCCAAAAAGATGTATAATGACGCTTTAAAATCAAAACCAAATCCAGAACAACGGAAAGAAGCAGAAGACTTTACCAAAAAGAAATAAACTTCTCTGAATTTATAATAAATGAAAAATTTAAGATTCTTAATTACAGTATTAATAATTAATATAGGTTTTATTTCTACAGCTTTAGCTGATGTAAGCTTTCTAGATACACCTAGAAACATAAGAATAGGTCTTGAATTAGCTGGTACACCTGATCAGTCTTATATTACAACATCAAATGGCATAATAGATATATTTGATATTGGCAAGAAAAAAACTATATTCAGTGGGAAAGCTTCTAGGTTATCAATTCATGCAAAAAAAGCCGGAAGTATTCTTCTCACCGTAAATGAACAATCCTTTACTGCTAGTAGTTCTGTCAGAATTACCAACAAAAGCCCAAGAAAAGAAACCATAACTTTAACCCCACCACCTAAAAAGGCTAAGACCTATAGGGGTAGCTTAGAAGTCAGATGTTCTGGATACAGGCTTTATTGGGTAAATATTGTTGATATGGAAGACTATCTTAAATCTGTAGTTCCTTCTGAAATATCAACCAGAGCACCAAAAGCTGCTGTTGAAGCTCAAACTATAGCAGCTAGAACATACGCAATAAGAAATATTGACAGACACTTAAAAAAGGAAAACTTTAATCTCTGCGATACTGTTCACTGTCAAGCATATTTCGGAATATCAAAAGAAGACCAGAAACATAACGAAGCAGTAAAAGCCACCGAAGGCAAAATCCTACTTTACAACAATACTCCGGCAAATACTGTTTATCACTCAAATTGTGGTGGTTATATTATTAGTAGCCAAGCAGCCTGGGGAGGACAGAATGTTCCTTATCTTATAGGTCACTTTGACGGAATTAAAGGAAAAAAGTCTTTCTGTGAATATGGCAAATCTTTCTTATCCAGACAAACCAACATAGTCTTGCCAGAAAAGTCGAAACGACTAGTAATAGGTGTTACAGCACACAATTCAAAAAAGAAAACTCACAGCAACTATGGACATAGAGTAGGTATGTGTCAGGATGGTGCTATAGGAATGGCATTAATAGGATATTCCTGCAGTAATATACTAGGTTTTTATTACCCTAACACAAAAATAGAAACCTTAAAATACGCGGGAAGAAATACTTCTAATAAATATGCTCCAACAGAAGTTACTTCTCTAGCAGATTTAAAAGCTAATGGAAATAAAAAGCCAGAAAAGAAGCCTGTTACTACTACAACAGAAGCTAAATCTTCAGTAAAACAAGAAGAAAGTATTAAAGCAACAGCGAAAGCAGAAACAGCAACAGCTTCTGAAAGCATACAAATAGCTTCTGTTCCACAAAGCAACAAGGAACAACCAAAAGCTGATTTATCAATTCCATCTACAGAGGATTCAGATACCGTTGTGGCCTTAGAAGGTCAGTCTGGAAATAACCTTAAAAATGTATTAAAAGAAATTAGCGAAACCAAACCCAATAATGCATCTATAGCCATAAGAAAACACTTTTGGAAATCAGCAGACCCCAAAATTATTGTAAAATCAAAGTTTTCCAGGAGAAGAAGATGATTACTGATATTCAACTAGAAAACTTTCTATTCATGCATAAAGCTGATTTAAGCTTTTCCAAAGGTCTGAACGTAATTACTGGTGAAACAGGCGCAGGGAAAAGTGTTCTCTTAGAGGCAGTTAAACTCCTTCTTGGAAAGAAATCCAGAGCCGGCATTGTTCTTAAAGGACAAAAACAAGCCAAAATCCAGGCAGAATTTAACATAAAAGGTCAGACCATGCTTCAGAATTACTTAGAAGAAGCTGGCTTCAATAATGAAGAAGACCCCGATACTCTTTCTATAACCCGAACCTTTAAAGAAGACAGCAATGGGCGTGTGTTGGTAAACGGCTTAATCACAACCTCTTCTTTACTAAAAGGTATTGGTCCATATTTGATGGAAATACATGGGCAAAATGAGCATCAAACTCTTCTAGACCCTGCAACCCAGCGAGAACTTCTTGACAAAACAGGTGGCAGCGCTTTTCACGAAAAGTTAGATAAACTTAAAAAAGTATATAAAGAAAAACAGGCTCTTGAAGAAAAATTAGAAGAACTTGAAAACAAAAGCCAACATGCTGCTGAACGTATTGAAGAACTTGAAGCCATAAAAAAAGATTTAGACGAACTGAATCTTTCAGACCCAAACGAAGAAGACGAACTTAAAGAAACCCTTAAAAAGCTTTCCAATTCAGAACAGATTATCAATGCTCTTCAAGGAAGTCTTTCTTGTCTAGCAGGTTCAGATGAAGTTTCTGGTGCTACAATGCTGGCATATAAAGCTTCTGAAATGCTTAGGAAAGTCGCCGATTATGATTCCGATATAGAAGATTATTATAAACGCATTACAGATTTATATTACGAATTAAAATCTCTGGAATCAGACGTAGAAGCAAAAGCTGAAAATTCTGACCTAGACCCCGAAAAACTATTTGAAATACAAGCCAGACTTTCTGAAATACAAAGAATTTGTCGCAAATACTCTACAGATTTTGCCGGTCTTTTTGAATTGAATGAAAACTGTGATAATGAGCTTTCCGAACTTACAGAACCAGACCAAAGTAAGAACAAAATTCTTAAAGAGCTTGAACAAATTAATAAAGAGTTTGATAGCATTGTTTCTGAAGTAACAAAAGATAGAATTAAACTTGCTCAGAATTTGAATAAAAGTGTTTCAAAAGAAATGGAACATCTTGGATTTAATTCAGCTATTTTTGAAGCAAGATTACAGCCTATTGAGCCTACCTCTCACGGAGCAGAAAACATAGAGTTTTATGTTTCTCTCAACCCAGGTGCCCCAGGAGGACCCTTAAGAAAAATAGCATCAGGCGGTGAATTGTCTCGTGTTGCTTTGGCAATAAAAAAGGTTCTTGCTAACAGCGATAAATTACCGACTCTGGTATTCGACGAAATAGATACAGGTATTGGTGGTAAAACAGCAGAAGCTGTAGCAGATAGTCTTAGAAGTCTTGGAGAACAAAAGCAGGTTCTACTTGTTACCCATCTACATCAAATCGCCAAAGAAGGCACTCATCATTTTACTGTTACCAAATCAGTTGTAGACAATCAGACAGAAGTTAATATCAACCGTGTCGAAGGCGAAAACAGAGTTGAAGAACTTGCCAGAATGCTTGGCAGAACAGATGAAGACGGTCTTACTTTTGCCCGCTCTCTGTTAAAACAATAAAAATACAGGGTGGTTTCTTTGCTCAGATTAGATAAATTTTTGGCAGACGTTGGAGTCGGCACCAGAAGCGAAGTAAAAAAACTGCTTAAACAGGGCCTTGTTACAATAAACGGACAGACTGTCAGAGATTCTTCAACAAAAGTTAATCCAGAAACAGACAAAGTAACTTTTAAAGGGCAAGAATTATTATACCAAGAGTTCCGTTATTATATGCTCAATAAACCAGCCGGTTGCGTCAGTGCTACTAAAGATGGACTTAGCCAGACTGTAATAGAATTCTTAAAAGGCGAACCCACCAGAGATTTATTCCCTGTAGGTCGCTTAGACAAAGATACTGAGGGTCTTCTTCTTATAACCAATGACGGAATGCTTGCTCATAACCTTCTCTCTCCAAAGAAACACGTAGATAAAACCTATATTGCCTATGTAAATAAGCCTCTTGATGATGAACAACTTGGTCTGTTTAAAACAGGCTTAGATATAGGTGACGAAACCCCTACTCTGCCTGCAGAAATAGATGAAGCCTCAGAGCAGGATATAACAAAAAATCTAGAAAAAGCTTCTATAAGCAAAGATATTATCAGCTATTCTGCTGTATATAATGTAGTCTTGAAAGAGGGGCGCTACCACCAGATAAAGAGAATGTTTGAGCATTTCAATTCAACTGTTGTCTACCTCAAACGCTTATCTATGGGAAACCTGAAATTAGACTCCCAGCTTTTGCCAGGTAGTTACCGCCCACTCACCCTTGAAGAAATCAGTTCTTTAAAAAATTAGGTAAAAAAAAGCTCCCATAAAGGGAGCTTTTTTATTGCAAACAAATCAGGACATTGTGCTCTTATAGTATTCTAAGAAAGCATCGGCAGCAGATTTTTCCAATTCGCCTTTTGCTATCTTTTCTGCAACAGAACCAGGTCTTCCCTTATCTGTATCGAAAAGAATACTTCCTGAACCTGCTGTGTTAATATTATTTCTTATCTGAGCATACTTACCCATTGCTATAATACCTGCAGAATTCTTATTTGGAATAAGTATTTCATGAACAGGAACTCTTCTACCTGTTGAATTAGTGATTAAAGCCTGTGAGCATACAGCTAACAAGTTTTCAGATAAAACAATATTAACGTATTCTCTATAGCTTTCAGGGAATGAGAGAACAAATTTTTCCAAAGTACTAGTTATTCCAAGATTCTGCATACATAAAATAACTAAATGCCCACCGGCAACGTATTCTATTATGTTTTTGAAAGGAATATCACGTTTTAAATCGCCTATAACCAAAGTATCTACATCCATACGTTTAGCAAAGTTAATTCCCTGTTCAATCATATAGATATCTTTTGAGAACTGGCGCTGAGAAATAATACATTCCTTTGGCTGATAATAGTATTCTATTGGGTCTTCAATAACAAGTACATGACGACGGAACTTATTATTCATGTATTCTACAAGAGCTGCCATTGAAGTTGAAATACCAGAACGAGCAGGACCTGAAAGAATAAAAAGACCTTTTGCAGAACTAAGCAAAGATGCAGCAGATTCTGGGAAGCCTATTTCCATTAAACTCGGAGCTGTATTATTTACAATCTTTATATAAGCAATAGGTTTCTGCTGAGAATGAAACATTGACAATCTGAAATTACAAGGTGGCTTTCCAAAATGATTTACTTCGTAAACACCTATTCTTTCAAATTTTGCAATCTCATCTTTAGTTAACAATTCAGACTGCAAATCTTTCATGTCATCTTCTACTAAGGCAGGAAAATCCATCGGCTTTAAAGCATTATTCTTACGCATAAGAGGCTTAGAACCAATCTTCATATGCAGTTCATTTCCACCAGATTCAAATACTTTTTCTATCAATAATTTAATATCCATGGTTTCACCTCTTAGCTCAAATTAATATTTGCTTTATCTATAGCAAATTCCATAGCAGTTTTTTGAGTAATCATGCGTTTTCTTATCAGATTTCTAAGTTGGCTATCAAAAGTTCTCATGCCATTAGACTCATTTTGAGCTTGAATAGTTCTGAACATACTCAAATTATCATTCTTAATCAGAGCCTTCATTTGTATTGTATTGATGAAAATATCAAAAATAACCTTTCTGCCAGAATTATCAGCCAATGGAACCAAACGCTGACTTATAATCATTTTCAAATGTGAAGATATTCTTTGTCTTAGATTATCACGTTCATCTGGAGCTCTTAGATTAATTAAACGTTCGATAATCTGGAGAGAATCACCGCCTTCTGTAGCGGCAATTACGGTACAACCTGATTCACAAAGATTCAAAGCCTGATTTAAAGCATCTGAATAAACAATAGAGTCTGTTACTACTACATCGGGATCAACTCTATATGCTTCACATAACCCAGTGTAAAAATTAGAGATATCTACAGGAATACTTCTTTGAATAAAAGCAGCTCTATCGTCTTCGTAAACAAATTCGACAGGATTTTCTATTGTATAAATGCTTCTTTCAAAATTATGATTCATATAATTTAATATAGAAGCTATAGTTGTAGATTTCCCTTCACATGAAGGACTTCCTACTAAGATTAAGCCAGAATGCTGAAAAAGGAACTTTTTCTGCATTTCATTAATGCCTAAGTCTTCTAATTCAATAAATTTATTGCTTATAACTCTTAAAGAAACTGCAAAACGACCTCGTTCAAAAAAGACAGAAAATCTTAAACGGCCTATTCCTTCAACATTTTCTGCATAAGTTACCTGACGCTGATGTCCAAGTATTTCTCTAGCCTTAGGAGTGCTAGTTGAAAGAATGATTTTCTTAATCTGGTCTTCACGAATAATCATATCCAGCTTTTCAAGAACACCATTAACTCGATAAAAAACATGCTGGTCGGGGAATAAGTGAATATCAGAAACAGCTTTTTCTTTTAACAATTCCCAAATCTTAATTAAATCAGACATTTTTACCTCTTTAACAATAATTAATTAGATTCTCTGCAACAGCTCGAGAACATTTTTCAAAACCTGGCTATCAGGCGGCAAAGTCTTGCGTAATCCTTCAAGTACCTGTCTTGAACGTTCGGTATCTCCTATAGAATAATAACACAAAGCAAGGTGATAAGAAGAAGACAAATCTCTTGGATTAGCTTTTAACCCAGTATTCAAGGAATCAATAGCTTCCTGATATCTCTTAATGTTAAAATAAGCTAAACCAAGTGCCCCATAAACCTTAATAATGTTCTTCTTATCGTCACTTTGAATAAAATCTTTCAGTTTAACATAACAATCTGCCAATGATTGCCAATCTTTGCGTCTAAAATAAATCTGCCCTAAAAGGATTCCTGCATCAATATGAGAAGGTTTAGCAACAAGAATCTTTTCCAATAAGTCAGCAGCTTTATTAGGATCGCCAAGATAATAAGCACAATTAGCCAGCATAAATCTAGCATCTAAATCGTGAGGCTTAGACGCAAATACCTTTTCGAAACACTGAGAAGCTCTAGAATAATCTTTCGCGAGATAAAACTTCTTGCCTTCAGCAAATACTTCTTCTATGTTTTCCTTAGGAGTAGCAGCCACACTAGAAGACAAACCTGCAGAGCCAGATTCAATTTGATTTCCTAAGGCTTCAGTCAATACTCTTGAATAACCATCTGTATTCTGAATAAATGTACCTATATAACCAGCTACATTTGCCCAAGAAAGCAATTCCTGTTCTCGTTTCTTTTCATCTAAGCCTTCTGCTATAACTTTGAAAACATTCAAATCGCCATTTAACAGTAAAGCTTCATAATATTCAACGAAAACACTAGCTCTGACTGCACCTAAGAACTTTTTAACCTGATTGAGTTCTTTTACAGCACCTAAATGCCCTAAAGCAGCAATAAGCCAAGGCATTTCTTCTTCTGGTTCTTTCTTTATTCGTTCATAAATTAAAGGAACAGCCTCATATAAAGCTCTATCGACAATATATTTAAGTAAAACTTCTATAACAGGTGGGCAATCTTCCTTTTTAAAAGCTTTTAAAATCAAATCATTCGGGAAATCAGCCATTTTTAAAGCACATTCTACAACTTCTCGACGAACCCACTGATTTTCATCTTCTAATAATGGCTTTATTTCAGTAACACCCACACTGCTTTCTAATGCCATTGCAGCCTTAAGAGCCATTTTTCTAACACCAAAGTTTTCATCTTCCAAAAGTGTATGAATATATTCATCTCTTTTTTCACATTCAACTCTAGCCAGAACATAAGCAGCAGATCTTCTGGTTGAAGCATCTCTGCTAACAAGCATACAAGCAATTTCTTCATGAACAGACTTTGGGTCTGCCTTAGATAAAGCTATGCACATATTAGCTCTAACTCTGTTATTTGGGTGTCCGTAAAATCGTTTAAGTTTTCTTTTAATTTCTGGTCCAGGAATCTTTAACATCGAAATAGCTTCGACGGAATTTGCCTGAATACGTGGATCAAAAGAATCTAAGCCACTTTCAAATGTTTTTAAAAGTTTTCCTTCAGCAAAAGCAGAAAGAGAAGAAATTATTATTGCCTTAAGTCTGGAATCTCTTATTACTTCAAACTGACCAACCAAAGCAGGTATTGCTTCCGGGTCTTTCATTTTTGAAAGTATTTCCAAAACGTTAATTACAATCCATTCGTCTGGGTCGTTAAGCAAACTACATAGAGCCTGAACAACATCTCTGCCACCCATTTTATATAAAGCTCTTGCCGAATAATAACGAACCATTCTGTCTTCATCGTGCAAAAGTTCCATTAGAGTCTTAGTAGCCATTGGATCGCCTATTTCACCCAATACTCTAACGATTTCTTCTTTATATAAAGAATCAGGATCTTGAAGTCTTTCTATAAGCTTTGCAACTGGGGTACTGCTTTTATAATACCCCAAAGCTGTTATAGGTTCTAAATAATCAGGGAACTCATTAAAAGCCTGCATCAAAGTAGGCAAAGATTCATTATCACCTATTTTCCCTAAGCTTATTAAAGCTTCAAATCTTAACTCATCAGAGGCATCTTCGTTCTTAGTTATAGCCTCTAACCTGTCTGTTACTGCCTTCATTAGTCTTCGGGCAGTTTTTACATATTTGAATTGCTCTATTTCGTCTATCTGCTTCATTCTATAATTTCTTTCATTATATTAGCTATTAATTTCGGGTCAACACGTTCATCTTTTATTATTTCTGACAAAGAATCCTTCAAAGTTTTGCATCCATCCTTACGAGCCAGCATCAGAGCAGATTTCAACTGATTAGTTTTCTTTTCTCTAATCTGATTACGCATAGCAGAATTCATAATCATTATTTCGTGAGCCATGACGCGTTCTCTCTTATGTAAACTTGGCAAAAGAATCTGAGATATTATTCCAATAAGAGACATAGAAATCTGAGTTCTTATTTCTTCGTGTCGGTGTCCTGGAAACATGTTAACAATACGGTCAATTGTCTGAACAGCTCCTACTGTATGTAGGGTTGAGAATACCAAATGACCCGTTTCTGCGGCAGTCAACACCATTTCAATTGTGTTAACATCACGCATTTCTCCAACTAGAATAACATCCGGGTCTTCACGCAGTGCATTCATCAAAGCACTTGAATAGCTGTTAGATGTAACCCCGATTTCACGCTGGGTAAAAATAGATTTCTTTTCTTTATAAACAAATTCTATTGGGTCTTCAATAGTAATAACATGTCTTGCTGATGTTTTATTTATTTCATTAATAATAGCTGCCAAAGTATGAGTCTTTCCAGAGTTTGCAGGTCCTGTAACAAGGAAAAGACCACGAGGCATCTGTGCAATTTCTTTAAGAATAGGTGGCAAGCCTAGACTTTCAATAGATGGAACAGTCTGCGGAATAAAGCGGAAAGCACCAGACAAACAGCCTCTCTGGGTATAAATACAAGCTCTAACTCTCCATCGGCTTTTATACTGAGTCATAAAATTTGCTTCGAATAATTGTTTTAAATCATTCTGGTCTTTTATGCTCATCAATGGCAGAAAAAGATTAGGCATTTCCTGAAAAGCCAAAGGTTCTTCGGCAAGAGTAATCAAACGACCGCCCACTCTGATAATCGGAGGAGAACCAGCTTTAAGATGTAGGTCAGATGCCTGACGTTCTATTGCTATATCAAAATATCTATGTATTTTAAGCATTTTAAAGTTCTCTCTTATTACTTAATTCCTAATAGCTTACGTAAAGCATTTGGATTAGGGGCAGAAGCAAAGGCTTCCTCCTGAGAAACTATATTATCTTTTACTAATTGAGCCAAAGACATTTCCATGGTCGTCATACCAGCTTCAGAACCAGTTTCTAGATATGACGGCAACATGTGAATTTTCCCTTCTGCTATAAGACTTCTTATACCAGAGGTATTCAGCAACAATTCAAAAGCAGCAACTCGGCCGCCATTGATTTTTCTAAGCAAAGTCTGAGATACAACTCCTCTTAATACCATAGAGAGTTGCAGTAATATCTGATTATGTCTGCTTTCAGGGAAAACGTTTACGATTCTTTCTGCTGTGCTTACAGAAGAATTTGTATGCAAAGTGGCTAAGACAAGTTTGCCTGTTTCAGCAGCATTTAATGTCAAAGAAATAGTTTCTGGGTCACGCATTTCACCTACGACAACTATATCAGGGTCTTGTCGTAATACGGTTAATAGCCCATCATAAAAACTTCTACAATCAACGCCAATTTGTCTTTGGTTAAAAATTGATTGGTCATCTTCAAACTGGTATTCAATTGGGTCTTCTAGAGTAACGACATGCCTTTTAGCATTTTTATTAACATAGCTCAAATAGCTTGCAAGAGTAGAAGTCTTACCAGCACCCGTTGGACCGGTAATAAGAATTAAACCGTTTGGCTGTTCAATAAGTCTTCTAGCCGCCATAGGAAGACCTATTTCATCAAATTCCATTACCCTGTATGGAATAACTCTGAAAACAGCCCCATAGCCGTTTAAATCAGTATAAAGATTAACTCTGAAACGACAAACACCTTCTAATGTATAAGCAAAATCAAGCTCATGATTTTTCTTAAACTGTTCTTCCTGTTCAGGGTTAAGCAAAGCTTCAAGAATTTTGTTAAAATCATTCTTGGTGAATTTGTACCCTTCAACCGGGGTAATATGCCCATCAACTCTGATAGAAGGCGGTTTCCCAATTTTCAGATGCAAATCTGAAGCGTTTTGGTCGTAAGTTAACTTTAATAGCCTATATAAACTTTTTTCATCTGCCATAATGATTAGTATATCACAATCAATTAAAACACTACAATATGTTGTTAGTGATTATATTTGCTTTATTGTTAGAGAAATTTAGGATAATAAATTGCAAAAAACAAATATACTAATCTTTTGATGATAACCTGAAAAAAGTTAACACTGTAGCTCCGTAATTTCTTTCGTCTAATAGCTTATAATCAGGATTGTTTTCAATTCCGATTATATCTTTCTTTTGTCGTTCAATAATAAACAGTGTGTCAGCAGTAAATAAAGGACATTCTGGAATATACTTTAATATTGGGTCTAGAAAACCTTTAAGATAAGGTGGATCAATAAAAACTATATCGAATGGTGGCAAAGTTGAGGTTTGCAGAAACTTCATACAATCCATGCAGAAAACTTCGCCTTTATCTTCCAACTTACAAAGTTGAAGATTTTCCTTGATGGTTTTTGCACATTCTCGGGACATATCGACGAAAGCACCATAACTTCCGCCTCTGCTCAAACCTTCAATACCAAGATTCCCCGAACCGGCAAATAAATCTAAAAATCTTGCCCCTTCTACCAAAGAAGCAATAATATTAAAAGTAGAGCCTTTAACTTTATCCATAGCAGGTCTAGTCTGTCCACCACCAGGCATTTTCAATATTCTTCCCTTGGCACTGCCTGTTATTACTCGCATGATTACCCACCTTCCATAAAAGTTTTATAAGATTCACCAAAGGAGTGAATCATCTGAGTATTGAACCAATTTCTTACTTCAATAGGTTCAATTGTTAATATTTCAAAAGCACGCTTTCTAGCATTCTCTATTAATTTCTGAGGAATTCTATGCGAGAAACATGGGTGCCCAAGACCGCTTTGTCTTGTTCCAACCAAGTCTCCTGGACCTCTAAGTTTTAAATCTTCCATTGAAAGCTCAAAACCATCATTTGTAGAAGCTAGAACCTTAAGTCTTTCTGAACTTTCATCGTTATGGGAAATCAATATGCAACTTGATTTTGCACTGCCTCTGCCAACTCTGCCTCTAAGCTGATGAAGCTGAGAAAGTCCGAAGCAGTCCGCATTCTCAATAATCATCAAAGTCGCATTAGGGTTGTCTACCCCTACTTCGACTACGGTTGTTGCAATAAGAATCTGCAAGTTACGGTCTTTAAAGCTTTGCATAATCATTTCTTTTTCTTCCCAGGTTTGTGCGCCTGTAAGAGTTGCATATGAAACATCTGGCAACAAATCTTCAACCCGATCAGCAGCTTCTTCTACTGAAACCCAGTCTCGTTCTTCAGAAAGCTCAATTAGAGGGCAAACAATATAAACCTGATGCCCTGCCTCTAATTCTTTCTTTATAACAGGAATAGTAGCTTTAAAGCTTTTTTCTATAGTTGTTTCTACAGGACTTCTGCCTGGTGGCATTTCGTTTATAATGCTTGTATCCATGTCTCCAAAAATCGTCAGAGATAAAGTTCTAGGAATTGGGGTTGCAGATAACAGCAATTGATTAGGGTTACTGCCTTTGTTAAAGAGTAATCGTCGGTGATTTACGCCAAAACGCTGTTGTTCATCAATGATACAAAAGCCCAATTCTTTGAAAGTTATTTTTTCTTGAAAAAGAGCATGGGTTCCGAATACAAATAAAGCAGAACCAGTGGCGATTAAATCATTAACAAGACGCTTTTCAGATGCTTTCTGACTACCGGTTACAATTATCGCTTTATCAGCAAATTGAGGGAAAAACTTTTGGAAATTTGCAAGATGCTGTCTTGCCAAAATTTCTGTAGGAGCCATAAAAGCACATTGATACCCAGGTGTAAGTTCATTAGAAAAATATAACATTGAAAGAAAAGCTACTAGCGTTTTCCCAGAACCTACATCTCCTTGAACAAGCCTGTTCATTGGAGGCTGTATTTTCCCGGATTCCCCCTCTTCAACATTGTTCTTTAAATCAGATACAATTTCGCTTAAAGCATCTAACTGACCATTAGTAAGCTTAAAAGGCAATGGATAAGGAGATTTAAAAGAAGGCGGCTTCGTTGAATCTGGAAGTGTAAGAAAACCAGTTAACAACTCTCGTCTTTTCAAAACTCCTATCTGAAAAAGGACCTGATCAAAAAAAGCTAAGGTATATTTGGCCTTTTGAAGACTTTCATCTGATTTTGGACGGTGTATTTCTTCTAATGCCAATAGAATCTTTTGGAAAGCAGAGCCTCTTAGGGAGCCTGGCAATGAGTTTTCCCAATCTATATTATCTAATATTCCCGCTATTAGTTTTCTTAAAGCAAGTGGCGAAATATGAGCTTCTGAAAGTCTGGCATTTGAAGGATAAATCGGAGTTAGAACATCTGCTCTCTGCCCATTAGTCTCTTCTATCTTTTCAACTTCCGGATTAGATACTATTAGTTGACTTCCAGACTTAGTTACGTTTCCAAATACCCAATATTCGAAATTTGGTAAAAGTTGCTTTGTTAGATAGGTTCTATTAAACCATTTCGCTGTAATTTTTCCAGAATTATCAGAAAAAACAGCATTTATAACAGTAAGACCACGACGTGCAAAATAAGATTTAATAGATTCTAATTTAACACGTAGTAAAAACATCTTTCCGTTTTCTACCATAGAAACGGGAGTTGTTTTTCTGCGATCCTGATATCTGGTAGGATAAAACCTAAGTATATCAAATACAGATTGACAACCCGCTTTATTTAAAGCTTCAGACTTTTTAGGTCCTACTCCAGATAAAGAAGAAACAGGGTCATCAAGCAGTATTTTTGATGTCTTAGCAGCTCTAGCCATTAAACTTGCTCAAACTAAGGCTTTTAATTATTAGGATTGTATTCGCTTAATGCAGTTTTGGTAAATACATAACCCTTAAGCATCTGTCTAATAGCATTTTCTTGATTTGGAATCTGCGAACAGGTCTTCAATGTCATATCTATAGCATCAAAAGCTCTCTGAGGCTGACCGATATAATTGTAACAGTAAGCCAATAAAACAGAAGCTTCAATACTTGCTGGAGATATTTCTATTGCCTTTTCAAGAACTATAGTTGCATCCTGGAACTGATGCAACTGCATATGCAAAATTGCAAGTTTCTGGTAAATAACAGGATTTCTTGGAGAGAGCTCAACTGCTCTTGTGAGCAATTTAACACTATCGTTCAACTTGCCTGCAATCTGATATATCTGTGCAAGCAATAGATATGCTCCAAGTATTTTTGGATAAATGCTGAGAGCTTTAACCAAATACTGCAATGAAGTTTCATATTTTCTAGCAACGAAATAAATAGTGCCTAGATTGAAAAGAGCCTTGACTATATTTGGATTAATATCAAGAGCATCTTTATAAAGTCTAGCAGCTTCATTGTTGCGCTTTAACATAAAGCACATGTTGGCATGGGCAAGAAGAGCCTTAACATGTTTTGGTGCAAGTTTGTGAATATTTTCGAATATTTCTTCTGCACTATCATATTCTTTTTCAGCAATAAAATCAGCAGCTTTTGTAAGCTCTTCAGAAAAGCTATTATCTGGAAGAATTTCGTTACTGATAATAACAGGTTTAGTTGCTTCTTCCTGTTGTTTATGCATTGAGCCTTCAGGCAAGTTGTAATCTTTTTCTTCTTCACGAGCAGCTGGTTTCTGCTCTTCAACTGTTTTAATTTCTGGAACATTAATAGCTGGAGCTTTTTCTTCCTTAGGCTTTGGAGTTTCAATAATAATATCTTCTGAATTTAATTTATTGATTAAATCAGGATTATCGATGAGCTCAGCAATAATATTATTAACTTCTTTAACTAATTCAGAATCTGAGCTTATTTCTTTTCCTATTTCGCCTAATACAAATGTCGCGGACTGTACCAGTTTTTTATCCTGGCTTTTGAAGAAACTTCTAAGATTATCTAATACAGAGTATTCACCCCATATCCATAGGGTTCTAATTGCAGTACTCTTAACTCTGTTATCTTCGTGACTCAATAAATATTTCAAACGACCTACCAATGATTCTTCTGGTTTCTTACAAAGATTAACAAGAGCATCTATTGTGTTAGAAATAACACGAGAATCTTCACTGCCTAAATAATTAGAAATTAAAGGAATAGTATCTTCATTTCCTATTTGACCTAAACATGAAATACAAGTAGCCTGAACAATATGGTTTTCTTCTGAAGGCAAATGTTTTACTAATAAATCATAGGCTTGATTTGGAGCACATCTTGTAATAGCCTGAACAGCTTCAACTCTAACGTCAAAATTAGGGTCATTCAGCATTGGAATAAGATTAGGAACTGCATCTGACAATTCTATTTTTCTAATTGCATTAGCAGCATTTCTTCTAACATCTGAGTCCTCATCTTTTAAAGCTTTTGAAAGACTCTTTATAAACTTAGGGTCATTTATTTCGCCCATAGCATAAGCTGCAGAAGCACGATACCACTTATCATTAGAATCAAGCATTTCAGATAAGGTTTCTATAGCATAATAATCACCATATTTCCATATAGCCTTTGCAACATTTGCTCTAACACGGTTATTTGGGTCTTCAAGATAGGGTTGGATAATGCCAACTATAGAACCTGATTTGATGCCTTCAATAGCTTCGATAGCATTTGCTCTGACACGAGGGTCTTCGTCTCTGAGAGCGCTTTGGAAAACAGGCATCAATTTATCACTTGCCATCATGCCTAAGGCCATGATTACAGATGCTCTAATACGAGCATTTTTTTCTTGCTGATATAGCTTTTTAAGAAGGGAAATTGACATCCAATTTTTGATTTTACCTAGAGCAATGATTGCTCCTATGATAGAATCTTCTTCAAAGAATATTAAAGCATCTTCTTCTAATGGAACTTGATCTGTTGAATCAAGATTAGAATCCATATAATTATTTAAAGCATCCATCAAAATATCGAAAGCTTCTGGATTTTCCATCATGCCTAGTGCACGTGCAGCATTAAATCGAACTTCCTGGTTGGAGTCTTTTAATGCATTAATGAGAAGCTTAGCAGACTTACTGGAGTCAATATTTCCAAGAGCAAGAGCCATGAAGTCTTGAATATTATCGCTTTCATAGGTTTCTAATAGAAAATCTGTCGCTTTTTCACCTTTAAACTTAGAAAGAGCTATTGCAGACTCTCTTCTTTGGTTATATTCACCTGCTAAAAAATTATGGATGAGTTTTGCTAATAATGGCTTTAAATTGTTAATTACTATAGATTTATCTTCCATTTGAATACCCTTCTTTACTTTGAAAGATATGATATCAAAGATTTATAAAAATATAAAGTTTTGCTTTGTTAAAATTTATGTATTCTTCTTTACATTTTAACTTTGGTTGGATAATCAAAAAGCATAAAAAAATGCCACTCTTTCGAGTGGCATTTTTTTACTCTATAAGTTTATAGGGGGATTACTTAGAACTAACAGCCTTAAGAGTATTGTATTCTCTGTATGCATCTTGATATTCTTTAAGAGCTCTGTTAACTTCGTTAGAATCAGCTCCACCACTGTTAGTTACAAGTGATGTATATTTCTGATATGCAGCAAGGTAACGAGTGTGAGCTTCTTCAAGAGTTTTGCTTTCGCTGTTGGCTTCAACATTGCCAGAATCATCAGCTACTTCAGCAGCACTTGGAGTAGTAGCAACAGTTACTGGACTTGCAGCAGCTGGAGTTTCATCAGAAGCAATCTTAACAGATTCGCCGCTTCCAACAGGAATTATTTCACTGCTAACATTACCAATTGGCTGAACTTCACCTTCTGGGAATACACTAGACATTTCATAATCGCCTGGTGTAATAGTGATTGTTTCAGATTCTGGAAGAACAGAACTATTTGCACTATTAGCTTTCTTTTCTTTGTATTTCTTGTAGATGAAATAACCAGCAACACAAGCACCAACTATAAGCAATGCAGGTATAAAGAGAGGGCTTGTGAAGATACCAGCTATAAAGCCACCGACAGCACTAATTGCAGCACCGATAGCACCTGCGAATGCAGATACAGCACCGATAACACCGCCGCCAATAGCTGCTATACCACCAACTATAGCTGCACCAATACCACCAATTCCACCAGCACCAGCGATAGCACCACCAATAGCAGGAGCAGCAAGTGCAATACCAGCACCAGCAGCAACGCCTACAGCGCCACCAATTAAAGCACTCTTCTTGTCAATCTTACCGAATGCAGGAGCAGGCTGGAAAACAGTGTAGTCTACCAGCATGAGGAGAGAAAGAACCATGCAAAGTAAAACTTTAGCCCTTTTCATTTTTGATACCCCCAAGTATGTAACTTATTTAAACTTATGATTTGGGTCGTGGGTGTGTACCCTTACCTTTGTCTTTATTTTACTTATTTAATATAAAAGCGTCAAGTAGTCACTTAAATTTTTTTTATATTTTTTTATTTGCTTAAAGTATTAACTGTCTAAAGCGCTATTAATAATACTTCTGACACTAGCCTTTCAGCAGTTCAGATAAAATAGTATTCCTCTTTTTTATTTTATTGTTGTTAACAGCAATAGAAATTGCCTTTTTACTTCCTAGAAATACCATTGTCTTTTTGGCTCTCGTTAGACCAGTATATATAAGATTTCTCTGAAGCATCATATAGTGCTGAGTATGGGTAATCATAACTACAGCAGGATACTCGCTTCCCTGAGATTTATGAACAGTAATAGCATATGCATGAGCAAGATCAACAAAATCAGCCGGTTGAAACAATACTGTTCCTTGAGGAAAATCTATAGTAATTTCCTGATCTTCAATAGAAATATCAGTTATTGTACCGATATCTCCATTAAAAACATCTAATTCATAGTTATTTCTAAGCTGAATAACTTTATCTCCAACACGAAAAATTCTATTAGCATGATTAATTTCATTTTTATTTGGAGCTGGAGGATTCAATATTTCCTGTAGTATCCCATTAAGAGCTATAGCTCCCAAAGGGCCTCTATTCATAGGAGTAAGCACTTGAATATCTGTAATAGGATAGTAACCAAATTTTTTAGGAAGACTCTTAGCAACAACATTTTTCAATAAAGAAATAACTTTATCAACCTGTTCCGCTTGAATAAAATAGCAATCAGTAGCAGTATGACCATCAGGAACTGTCAGTTCAGGCATTTCTCCATTATTGATACGATGTGCATTCTTGATTATCTGTGAAGACTCAGCCTGTCTGAATATTCTATCTAGTGTAATGGTCGGAATAACGCCTGAATTAATCAATTCATTCAATACAAGACCGGCTCCAACAGAAGGAAGTTGGTCAATATCACCAACCAGAACAATAGAAGCACCGACAGGAACGGCCTGTATTAAAGAATGAAACAAATTCATATCTACCATTGAAGCTTCATCTATTATCAATACATCACAATCTAAAGTATTCATGGAATTATGCTTAAAACCATGAGTCTGGTGATCGTATTCTAATAAACGATGAATAGTGGAAGCATTAAAACCGGACACTTCTGTTAATCTTTTAGCAGCTCTGCCAGTAGGACTTGCCAATAATACTTTATGCCCCATATACTTATGAGCCATTATTACAGCTTTAAGTGTTGTAGTTTTACCTGTTCCAGGACCGCCAGTAATTATCAAGAAGCCTTTTGTTAGAGAAGTTTCTACAGCTAACTGCTGAACGTCACTTAAGTTTAAACCATGAGCGACTATAGCTTTATCCATAACAGAAAGCAGTTGTTCTCTAGATACATTTCTCTGACTGCAAGCCAAGCGTTTTATATATATTACGCTTTTTGATTCTGAATAATAATTAATGGGAAGATAATAAAGTTTTTTTCCATTATAATCTCTAGAAATAATCTTTTTCTGAGATATCAACGAATTCAAACCATCGCTAATCATCTTAGAATCGTTAATTTCCAGAGTTTCTTCGGATAGTTTCAACAACTCATCTAAAGTTAAAAATAAATGTCCTTCTTTGTTTACAGAATTTAGAGAATAAAGTATGCCTGCAGCTACTCTTCTAGAATCGTTTCCACTTATTCCAAATTCAGAAGCAATCTCATCAGCTTTTTTAAAACCTATACCTGGAATTTCATCTGCTAATATATAAGGATTTTCAGAAACCTTCTTAATAGCTTCTTTATCATACCTCTTAAAAATTCTCGCAGCATATGCAGTAGAAATTCCATGCCCCTGCAAAAAGACCATAATATCCTGAATTGAACGATGTAAGAAAAAGCCTTGAGAGATTTTATCTGCTTTACTTGGTCCTATTCCAGAACATTCTGCCAATTTTTCAGGATGGTTTTCTATTATATCTAAAGTATCTATCCCAAATGCATTAACTAACCTTTTTGCCGTAACAGGTCCAATTCCTTTTATTAAACCAGAACCCAGAAATTTCTCTATGCCTTTTAATGTAGCAGGTTTCAAAACAGCATATCTAGAAGTTTGAAACTGCATACCAAAAGTTGGATGACAAGCCCAAATGCCATAAGCTTTTATTTCTTCACCTGGCTGAATCATGCAAAAATTTCCTACTAGAGTTACCCCATTCGGGTAGTCTCTACCAGAAGCTTTTAATACATGATAACCATTCTGCTCATTAGCAAAGGTTATACGTTCTATTGTAACTGTTATACTTTCGTTATCCACAAAAAAATATTATCACAATAAGCAGTTCATTCCAATATCATTGACTTTTATATAGATAAAATGATAACTTTCCGCAATGAAAAAAAATATTTCATTATCTATAGCTATCATTTTGGCTATTTATATAGTTTTTATTCAGAATGACCCTTGGCGGCACATTAGTCCCGATAAGGTCTATACAGCCATTGTTTCTACTGATGGATGTATTGTTCCAGGTCATTCTCAGGATTTTTTAGTTAATCTTTTTAAAAATAACGAAAGCCAAAGAATATTCGCCAAGGGAATAAGATTAGGCATGCAAATAACTATGCCTTTAACTGATGGAACAACAAAAAATGATATTATTCCTCTCAGCTATATTGTTCCAGGCAAATATATTGGAACCTATATTTTCCCTGATAATATCGAAGAATCAACAGCAACCATAAGCATCTTTCCCGATCGTAGAACAGATAAGCCAATAATGAGCTGCAACATTCCTATAAAAAAGGAAAAAGCTATTATTGTTCAGGAACCCAAAAAGCAAGTATATATAGGCGACAAAGTTTCTTTTCCTTTTGCTTCTGTTGAAAAGAAAACCGGCTTAAGCATATTTAAGATTCCCGTAAGAGTAAAAGTTATAGCTCCATCAGGATATACAACAACAAATCGAGTAATTTCAACCGATGCTGATGGTCTTGCCACTTTTGAAACCTTTATACATTCGGCTTCTCCTGAAGGCTATTACACATTTGTTTTTCAATCAGACAACTTTGAACAAAAAATATCTATATATGCGAAAAAGCAAACAGAAAAGCTGTCTTTTTTCACAACACAAGCAGTTTATTCTCCTGACGTAGAAACCAATGAAAACTGTGGTTATATTTTCAATTTGAATTGTGAACCCCAGGGGGCATTAATGGCCTACGGCTGCCCAGAATCAGAACATAGACAAATTGAAATCTGGCAGAACGGGAAACTACAATATCATTCAAATTTAGCTCTTGAAGGCGGTACAATTTCCCTTATATTGCAAAAGCCTTTGCTGGCTGGTTGCCCAGTATTATTTAAAGTTTGGCAGATTTCTGGAAATACTGTTTCATCTCATGAAAAAATCAGATATATTCCTCCTCATAAATCAAACAGATCAAATATTTTTCTTAGAGACATAAATCAAGAATTCCAGAATACTGAAAAAGATAAATTAGCAGCATCCTTTGCTAGAAAAGGCTTTATTGGCACTTCTTCTAATCTAACAGTTAAAAATCTTACCAAGATTTGTTCTCAAAATCTAAAAAATGTATCTCTAGATTCAAAGAACGAAACTCCTGTCAGCTATTATGATACCATGCTGAAAGAAGACAGTGAGACTCAAATTTCATCTCAAATTAAATTTATCTTAGTTGAACGTGAATTCAGTCTTAAAGACTGCAACAAATGCACAATCTTACTAGATACAAAATCCTTCCTTTCCGAGTATATTAAATCATTGAATAAAAAAGAATATAGATTAAATACTATTCTTACAGAATCATTATCCCGAGTAGACAGATATCCCTATCTTGATTTACAGGAACAACTAGTTGAAAAAGAAAACCTAGAAGGCTTACTAATACCTATTTCAGAAATCTATAGCTATATAAGCAAATTCCCACAAAAGAAAAGCCAATATGCTCCTTCTATTCTAAGCACAGTAAATAAAATAAAAAATATCACTTTTATTCCAGCTGAATTAACATTTGATTTTGCTTCTATAAAAGATAGCGAACTTAATAACCTTCCTATGTTAGATATTGAACCAGTTGCAAGAAGTCTTGAAAGTATTCAGGGACTTTTAAAACCTACTGGCAAGATTATATTAAAGAAAAACGATAAAGCAACAGAATTAGAACTGAATAAACCGTCATTAACCATATCTTCAAAAGAATACGATTCTATTGTAAATCTACGATCTTTCCCATTAATAGTAGAAGTTCAATAATTTCAAAAACGCACAAACAACTCCATTTACTCTTATCAAAAAGAATTAACCTAAATAATACCCTTTTTATTCGGTTGAAATTAGTCTAAAAACAATGTATAATCTTTAATATGGGACATATGAAATCATCCAAGATTGTACAATCCATTTTGGCTATTATTCTAGCTATAGCCTCATCATTACCAGCATTTGCCTGTGATGATACTTTAGTAATGCTTCTTACTGCAAAAAATCCTTCAAGCGAATTTTCAAAATCAATCAGATCATTTATGAATTCATTGACTGTCCTCGGAACCTCTTTAAAATACACAAAAAAAGACGATTATAACGTAGAAGTTGAAGGTATGCTGTCAGCTTGGATGGAATTTTCCAAGAAATATATGACTAACCCACCAGAAGAAGCAAAAAACGATCGCCAGTGGATATCAAAAATGTCTAATACTGCAAAAAAAATAGGAGAAATAAGAAAACTTGTTAATAATAAGCAGTATTTAGATGCACATAACAATGTGTTAGAATTAAGCAATACTATAGGTTCATTTTTTGAAACTGTTGGAATCACAGATGAAAAGCAAGTATTTATTGAAACTTCAGCAGATTTAAATGATTTACAGCGTTTTGTAATTAATAATTCTTATCAGGAAGCCCAAGAAAAGCTCAATAAAATAAAAGAAGACCTAAATTCTTTTAAGAAATATATTACAGAAGAAGATTATTCTTCAGCTTCTAATACAGCCAATTTAATAGATTCTGTTTCTCTTGCATTAACTAATAAAGAATTACCTTTAAGTATTGATGCAACAATTTCAAAACTTAGAACTAGCTTTGAAGAACTTCGTTCAAGAATTCTTATGACAGAATGGTTTTCAGAAAACGAAGCTAAAGAAGAAGGGAAATAATTATGCTTAAGGTTTCAGTTATCAAAAGCAAAACCAAATGCGCTAGCTGTGCAGATACTGAAAAAATCTGCAAAGAAATAGCTGAAAAATACCCAAACGATATAGAAATTAAAATACTCATAGATGGCGAACCTGAAACAGCTGATTTTGGTTTATATTCTACCCCAGTAGTTGCTTTAGGCTACAAAATCTATTCCATGGGAAAACCTGTTATAAAAGAAAAAGTCGAAACCTGGGTAAAAAAAGAACTTGCCTTATTAGAAAAAGCTGGAAGTTAATTCTTTTTTCTCAATAGGTTCTAACAACTTAAATAATCAAATAAGGTTTAATACTAATGATAGAGATGTTTAACTCAATAATTACATGGTTTGAGCAGTTTTTAATCTCTTGTCATTTAGGTTGGATGTGGCCTGGCTTCGCAGAAGCTGGTAAATTCATTGGTGAGCACTTGCTTTCAGGCATGATTCCAGCATTTTTTATTGCTGGTGCAATAGCTATTTTTATTGATAAAGACCGTATAACCAAATATATGGGAGCAAAAGCTAATCCTTTTATTTCTTATCCGGTTGCAGCTCTTTCTGGCGGTATTTTAACAGTATGTTCCTGCGGTGTTATTCCTATTTTCACTAGTATTATGCAACAGGGAGCAGGTGTCGGACCAGCTTTTACATTCTTAATGTCAGCGCCAGCAGTTAATCTTATTGCTTTATCCTATACAGGCACTCTTTTAGGACAAAATTTTCTAATCGGCAGAACCTTAGCGGTTTTCTTTAGTGCAATAGGCATAGGAATAGCTATGCGTTACTGCTTTCCAGATCAAATATACGAACCAATTAAATCAAAATACGTTATTGTTGAAGAAGAAAAAAACTATACCGACTTTCAATTAATAGTATTTTTTGTTCTATTAATTCTTATTATGCTGACAACAACAGGTATATTAGATAAATTCACAGTCTATTTAACTACTTTTATAGGAATAACCTCTAGTTTTTATAGCAGAATTACTTTTGTAGTAATAGAAATTATTTTAACCGCTATTTGGGCTTGGAAAATTTTTGACAAATATGAAATAAAGCTTTGGATAAAAAAGTCCTACCAACTCTTCATAATGATATTTCCAAAAGTCTTAGCAGGTATCTTTGTTTGCGGAATTATAGCAAAACTTTTCTCATTAAATGACTTCCTAAAATTCTTTGAAACAAACTCTCTGTCTGCAAATATTTTTTCTTCGATATTAGGGGCTTTGATGTATTTTGGAACAATAGTAGGTGTTACTATTGTTATGACATTGCATAATTTTGGTATGCATGCCGGTCCATCTCTTACCCTGCTTTTAGCTGGTCCGGCAGTTAGTCTACCAAGTATAATAGCCTTAGTTCCAATAGTTGGGAAAAAGAAAGCCTTTTCATTTCTTGGATTCGTAATGCTTTTTAGTGCATTCTGTGGTTTCATATTTGGTTTGTGTTGCAATACAAATTAATAGTTCAGTCATATTTTTTTATAAAGCAAAGAAAGGATAGATAATAAAATGAGTAGTCCAAAAGAAGAATTAGACAAGATTCAGGAGCTTTTTTCAAAAGCTAAATATGATGAAGTTCAACCTCTATTAAAAGATTATCTATCTAAATATCCGGAAAACCCATTGGTTTATAAGCTATATGGAAACGTCCTGGCTTATACCGGATATCTTAACAAAGCTAGACTAGTTTGGAAATATGCCTTAAAGAAGTTCCCAGAAAACACAGATATACTTTATAATCTAGCTCTTTCTGGAATAGTATCAGGAAAACCCTGCAAAGTATATTTGAAAAAACTACTAGATATAAAACCAGATGATATGGATGCTATTTCTATGCTAGCCCAAATAGCTAAAGATAATGGTAATTACAAACTATCAATAAAATATTGGAAACAAGCATTAGAACTACAACCAGACAATGTTGAAATAATGAATAACATAGGTGTCTCTTACGCGATTTTAAGTAGATATGGACAAGCCGCTGTCTGGTATAAAAAAGCATTAGAAATAGATGATAGCTATGCCTTAGCTTATTTCAATCTTTCTAATGCCTTATATGAAATTGGTGAATACCAAGAAGCACTTCAAAATGCTGAAAAATCAATGGAGCTGGATCCTACAACTCATGCTCCACAAGCCTTATCTTTAATAAGACAAATAAAGAAAAATCTTGAAAAATAACAGTAATTAATTATCAATTCAACAATCTTTCGTCTATTTCTTCTTCGCCGAAAGCTTCTGTTGCTTGTCTAATCTGACCCATTAATGCAGCTTGTCGGCATTTTAGATTACCAATTTCTTCCTTAAGCAGTCTGTTGACTTCATTTGCAACATTTAATTCTCTTAAAGCCTTTACATAACGCTTTTTCAACTCATTAAAGCTATCATTTAATCTTTCTGTTTCACATACTGCTGAAGAGATTTTACAAAGAATTAATTCCAAAGCTTCTTTGTCAACATTTTTGTTTAATTGGTTTTGTTTCATCAAATGTATTCCTATGATTGAACTGGTACATTTGATATCGTTTTAAATTTTTATTTATTTAACTATAAAATCAATTAAAAATAAAAAGTATTATTGTTTTATATTATATAGGCTTTACTTCAGCATTTGCAGTAACAGAACACATATCATTTAAAATGACTTTATCATCTTTTGGATGTGTAGAAAAAATCTTAAAAGTAACTATGGTTTTTATATTAAATGCCATTTTCGGATTATTAGAGTTCTTGCTATAAGCAATTCCTCTAATAGTTGATACATCATAAGAGGTAATATCTACACCACTAACATCAGTAATCAATTCTTTAGATCTTATAAGTCTGCATTCTTTTTCA
>JAFPZP010000038.1 GCA_017417215.1 Candidatus Rifleibacteriota bacterium
AAAAAAGAAGCTAAAAAGGCTAGCAGTGCTAATATTATGCAAATTACTATTAATATAACATTTCCGTTTTTACGGTTTTTAGGGAAAACAATAGTCATGGAACTTTAGATAATTCAGCATTGTCAGCACTCATGAATATATCGCGGCCAACTTTTACTTGTTCTTCTGGGGTGAGTTTGGCTTCTGGTTCTGGTTCGCCTGGAGAATCACCAGAAATAAATTCTGCCATGACCCAGCCGTTCTTGGGGCTATTAATCTGATACCATTCACCTTTGCGACCAATAATATTTATTTCATCGTTTTTATATAATTTTGCAAGTACTTTGGCTTTTTTTGTGGGTGATTGTCTCAGATTCAACCAACCGCCACAATTTACATAGGCTTTGCCATTTGGTAAATTAGCTGTTTCGCCTATAGCTAAGTAATTAATAGCTAAACAGGATGATATTAAAATTGCTCCCAAAATTATAAAAGACTTCTTCATGGTTTTTCTCCAACAATTAAAATCTGGGAATTATCACAGAAAACTAAGAGATTTATTCATGAGATAAGTGTAAAACTTATCTCATGAATAATGAGCTTTTTATTTCATATACTGTATTCTGTAGCCAGAATAGCTCTTATGACACTGAGCGCCTGAAGTCATGAATCTGGAATTCTTTTGATCCATTCTTTCTATCTTGGCATCCCAGCTGTCGAGAATTAACAAATCTTCTTCAGATATTGTGTCACCACTTGTTACACTTGCGCGGAATCCTATAACAGTTACAAAGTGACGACTGGTTCCTGCTTTATTACCATTAACGTGAAGAATACAAGGTCTGCCAGCCATAATTTCATCATATGTAGCTTTAAGAATGGTTTGTTTGTTGTCATCGATTAAAGTCTTGAAATTACCTGCTCCGGTAGATTTACCGCCATTTTCAGCAGTATATGACTTGTTCCCTGTGAATAAACCCCAGGCATGAGTATAAGAAAAACCTAAACAACTGCTGCCGTATTTCTTTTCATCAGAATTCTGACATACTTTGGTGCTTTGTAAGTGTTTTGCATAGCTTACGACGCCGATAGGAGTATTAACAACGGTCCAAGTGTCGCCAAGAGTATTTAAAGTAGTTGTTCCGTTGCCTTTGGTTCCTGCAGCATATGTAGTAGAACCAGCTCCACCCTGTGGTTCGCTGCTGGTTGGACCAGAAGAAGTTACGCTTTCGCCTGTTGAAGCTGTTGCATCTGCTTCTTTATCAGATTCTTTTCCGCTGCTAGAAGAACTGCTTCCGTTTGGAGAAGCAGAGATAAATTCTGCCATAACCCAGCCGTTCTGAGGACTGTCTATTTGATACCAGTCACCATTACGACCTATAATGTTAACTTCATCATTGTAATGAAGCTTAGCAAGTCTTTTGCTGCTCTTTGTAGGTTTTTGTCTCAGATTCAGCCAACCTTTGCTATTAACGTAACCTTTTCCATTTTCTAAGGTAGCAGACCCACCTTTTACGTTATTGCCGCTGTTGGGAGAACCAGAAACAAATTCTGCCATAACATAGCCGTTTTTGGGGCTGTCTATCTGATACCATCCGTTTTGATAACCAATAATGTTAACTTCATCATTGTAATAAAGCTTAGCAAGTCTTTTGCTGCTCTTAGATGGCTTTGCTCTTAAATTTAGCCAGCCACTTGAGTTTACATAGGCTTTTCCACTAAGAACGGTTGAGTCTTTTGTTGCTTTTTCTAAAGTATCTTTTTTTATTGTATCTTTTTCTGTAACTGAAGAAGCTTCATTAGCAACAACTGTTGAAGTATTATGGTTTTCTGTATCTCCAACATTTTCACTTATTTCTGCATCATAAGCTGATTCAAATAATGATGTGGAATTGTCAGCATAAAGAGAAACTTGAGTATTTAAACAAAACAAAAAGAGCAATAAAAAATTAACTTTTTTCACAGCAAACTCCTTTTTTTAAAACACATATTAATAATTATACCATAAATAGAACGAATTGGTTTAATTAAAATAGATGTTGAGGTTTATGCAAAAAAAAAGAACCCTCGATATAACGAGGGTTCTTTTTGCTCTTTTTTAATCTTTTGCGAAGTTTTCTGGAGTTTGACCAGAGAATACACCCTGATATTTGCCTGATTGGTCGCATCTTTGGAATATGAACTGACAAACCGGTGTTCCAGGAATCAGATTCAGAGGAATTGGACCGAAATTTGATATTTCCAAAACCTGGTGATTTGATATACCAGGCTGCATGAATGATGCTGATATATGAACCAAAAGACCGACACGGGCAAATCGGCTTCTTCCTTCAAGCCAACCGCAAATGCCGTCTCCAAGAGTGATTTTTTCTTGGGTAATGCCAAGAACTGTTTGACCTGGCTGAATAGTTAAAGTTTCACCTTCTGGAACTAAAAAACCCTTTGTAGCAGCTTTGAAATCCATATTAGCTGTTAAGTTAAGGGTGTTGGGTAAATGAACAAATACACGAAATGCATTGGATAAATGTAAATCTACGCTAGCAGGACCCAGCATTTTTTCATTGTAAGGTTCAATTTTGATTGTACCTTTTTCAATTTCTTTAAGAATTGCTTCTTTTCCCAGAATTGCCATCTAATTATTTCTCCTATATTACAACATTTGGGATATTTATTATACCACGCATATTTAGCTTGTGTATATACTGAATTTATATAAATCTATATTAAATTGTTAATTCCACATAGTTTTAGGTGGAACAAAGGATTCTAGTTTGTCTTGAAATTCTTTATCCATAGGGGTGAAAAAATCTAATCCTGTTTGTTTTTCAATTTCATCTACAGATGTTAAGAACTCATTTAAAATTTCTTTGCCTGTAACTTTTTGTGGGACTATAAATGGTAAGACTCTCACTTTCCCTTTGTCTTCATCTATGAGAATCTTAAAGAATGCATCTGGAATTTCAACTTGCTGATTGAGAATTTCAACATGTTGATCAAATATTGGGCCAGTAATAACCCAAATACCACCGAATTTGTTGGCATAACCTTCTTCAAGACGTTCTAGTCTTTCCCAGACTTTTCTGTTTAATTCAGGTTTTTGTGGGCAAATATTAGACATGAGGAAAGTTTCTATTTGTCCCTGTTTGCCATATCTCGCGGCTATTGCTGAATTGGGACACATATGACCTCGGTCATAGCCGGTTTTAGAATAGACTCCTTGGCTAATTCTTGCTTTGGTTCTAAAATCTGTTATAAATTTCCCTGGTCTTGAATGTTTGTTCTGACCTTTAAAATAATCTAGTCTGTAAGCTACCCATAAAGGATTCCTCTTTTTTTCGGAATATGCAGAATAGTAAGAGGTATTTTCCAGAATATTTAATTCGTGCAGGGTTTGGGGCTTTCCACCGTAAACAAGGTTTTTTAATCTATTTGTAGCTTCTCTTAAACCTGGATTTATTGGCTGCCATTCTTTGGGAGAAGAAACAAATTTATTAACGTAATTATTGCTCTGTTGAGCATTAGTTGTTTGATTCTGAGTTGTCTTAAAACCTTGAGAAGAATGTTTCGGCTTCTTTTCTTCTTTTGCTGGATAATTAGGCTTTTCAGGCTTAGTCTGAGGCTTGTCTGTATAAGTTTGAACTTTTAACTTCTCTTGTTCTTTTTCTGCTTTCAGATAGAGAGTTTTACTTTTTAATGCAGAAGAAGCTGGCTTTTTTAATAAAGTAAATAATAAACAGCCTATGATTATTATTACTAAAACAAAAAAGCTGATTATAAAAACTGGAGATATTTCCTTTTTAGGTTTGTTCACTACAGCTCTGTTTTTAATAGAGCTTTTGGAACTATGACTGGAGTTTCCAGGCTTTTTATAATCAGACATTATTAATTATTTGTGATCAGTACAGTTTGTTACCTTACGTATAACATTACAAAGTTCATCAACAGTAAGTTTATGTAATTCATGCATATCTTGCATTGTTCTTGTTGATTGAGTATAGTTTCTGCAACCTATTCTAACTGGGTTTTTAAAACCAAGAGATGCTATGAAAGCACCAAGACCTGTTTCTCTTCTATGGTCTTCTAAAGTAAATACGTATTTGTAACGAGCTATAGCATTTTTGAGGAATTTGTTCTCGTCGCTATATCTAAGAACAGGAATAACATCAAGAGCAATGTTTTCATCAAAGAGTTTATCTATGGCTTCGAGGGCATTGCTAAGCATGTGGGGACCGCCAGTGAAAACAATACAACGGTTTTCCTGGTCCTGAAGCTCTGATTTATAGATACCTACATTGTCGAAGCAATAGGGGATATCAAAGTTTTCATCACAGGGAGTTCTGTGAAGTCTAATGAAAGTAGGCTTAGAATGACCAGTTTCGGCGAATTCTTTTTTCATTCTGCTGATTGTGGTTTCAAGCATTTGTGCTGTAGTAGTTTCATCAACAGGTTCTAATATTTCAATTTCGCCTAAGCTGAACATTAACCCGATGTCTGTTATTGATTGATGGCTTTTCCCGTCTGTAAAATAGTCTGTTCCAGAGTAATGACCAGCAAATATAACAGGAAGCTTTTCAGTAATAACAGAAAAAATTTGGTCTAAGCTTCTTTTATAGAAAGAAGAATAAGTGTTAACGACAGGAATTCGACCTGATAATGCTAAGCCAGAAGCAATAGAACACATGTCTTGTTCACTGATTCCTACTTCCAGGTAGCGATCTGATATAGCGGTTGCAATGTCTGTTAATTTGCAGGATTTTTCAAGGTCAGCATCCAGAACATAAATGTTTTCGTCCTGCTTGGCAAATTTTAACAAAGCATCAGCAAAAGCCTGACCTGTAGACTTAATATTGGAAGTTTGTGGAAAAGTATCAATATCGTCTAAGATTAAAGTGCTTTTATATTCATTGTATTTAAATCTTAATACTTCGCTGTTAATGCTTTCTATTAATTCATCAAGCATTTTTATATACTGTGAGTCGTTAGGAATCTGGCTGTGCCATACCCCACTTCTTGGAGGAGTATTTCGAGGCATGGATGTGAGAGTCGTTCCATAACCTTTTTGAGTAGTTGCAATTATTATGGAAGGGGATGGATCTTCTAAGGTTTCGTCTATAGCTCTGCAGATTTCGTCTGGATAATGACCATTGATTTCTCTGACTCTTAAGCCGATTCCTTCAAAAACCATAGCCCAGTTTCTTGCATCTTTTATATCTGCAGTAGCGCTATCAGATTGTAGATGATTGCGGTCAATAATAGGAACAATATAACCTGGATTGAATTTCCTGAGGCTAAGTAATGATTCGAAAACCTGACCTTCTTGAAGTTCGCCATCTCCAATTATTACAAAAACCGGAGATTTATAGCCATTATCTCTGTTGCTTATAGCTGTTCCTATTGCTTTTGAAAGCCCCATACCAAGTGAACCACTATCGCTGTCTACACCGGGAATATTTCTGTCACAATGAGCTGGAAGCCCATTAGCTTCTTTGTAGCTGTCTAGCTTATTAAGGTTAAAAACTCCTAACCCAGCTAGGATAGCATACTGAGCCATTGCGGCATGACCTTTAGATAAGAAAACAGACCCTCTGAGCCCCATTGGGTCTAATGGATTAGTAATATATCTATGATAGATACAGGTTAACAATTCCATACAGGAAAAGCTGGCTCCGAGCCAACCGTGTTTTGCTTGCTTTAAACCAGCAAGACAGTTGATTCTATGAATATTGGCTAGAGTAGCTAACTTACTTGGGTCATTCCCTAAGGATTTTATAAATTCACTTGTTATTTTAAAGGTCTTCATATCAAGCAAGCTCATTCTTTGGTTTCATTAGGAATATATCTTACAGCCTGAACAGATTTGAGTTTCTGTTCTTTGTTCTTCTTTAGTAAATCCATCAAACGTTCTCTTAAATATTGGCTTTGATATTTGGTGTCTGCATTTTCTTCTACATTTTTCATCATAGCTGAATAATCTGGAAGATATTCGACGGTTCCTTGAATTTTAATCTTCTTGATATTCTTTATAGAAACAGGAAGAACGAAATCAAGAGAAGCATTTTTCCCTTCGCTGATTTCTGTAATAGTTGTTGAACTAGGAATTGGCTTAATAGTATCGTTACCTAGTATTTTTGCAGTTAGTTTAACATCTTTTGCTGTTCCTAATGTTGATTTAACAACATACTTAAAAGAAACTGTGTTTTGGGTGGAAGATGAGATGAACAATTCCTGGTCTATTACTTCAGGTGGTCTATATAGTTCTTTGTGGTCAGAAGCTTGAGTAGATACCGGAATTGATAGAGCACAGGCAAGTATTAAAGGCAATGCACGAAATAAATTCATATTTCCCTCCAAAAATTGACTGATAATATTATACATTAGGTTTTATAAATATTTCAATGATTGGAAAAGAATGAGTATTATTATTTTATTATATGATTAATAAATGCTATAATGAGAAAAATTAGGAGATTGAAATGAGTAAAAAGATTGTTTCCGCACTTGCTTTGTTTTCTTTGTTTATGATAGAAGCACCTGCTTTTTCTCAATATAGCGAGTCAGAGTTTATTACAGATAATACTTTTCTAACACAAAGTGTAGTTGATGATCATGAAAAACTGCTCGTAAAGATAAATGATGTTCCATATTATGAAGTAGTAACAAGAACAAATGTTGATGCAGTAAAACTTTTCTGGATATTTAGAAACTTTGATGAAAATACACTTAAAATGATGGGTATTAAATGGTTTAAGGCCAGATTGATTTCTGACCCATCTGTTGAACCTGAACAGTTCTACATTAATACTTATTATGACAGCGATAGCGCTGTTCAATTCGCTCCAAGTCTAAGTTTCTTCAGAAGTAAAAACAAAGAGTTTGTAAAGTCTATTACAGGTGTTGATTTACTCGGATTATCCACTAGCGATATGATTTCCCAATTTGGAGAAGGAATCAGAACACCTACAGGCAGTGGCTACAGGTATATGCATAGCATAAAAGATATTTCAGGAAAAGAAACAGACGAAAGATTGTATTTCTATACTGAAGATTCTTTGGTTACAGAAGTAGCCTATGAAAAACACGATGCTGTTCCATATTCATCTGCAATGATGTCATTCTGGGGCTATAGACCTGTTCCAGAAGGTTGGCTGACAAAGGGTGAGTGCACAGGTAAAAAGGTTAATGTTTTAGCATCTGTTCCAGATGGTGAAGTAATTGGTAAAATTGGCGGACCTGGCTTAGAAAATGAAGTTATGGTTCTAGAAATTGCCACTACTGGTGGAAAATTCAACTGGGTTAAAATTGTAACCCCAAAAGGGCTGACTGGCTGGGTCTATGGTAAATACATAAGACCGGGTTTGTTTGGAACATCTTTTGAACAAACTCTTAATAATTCTATTGAATACTGTGAATGGCTTTCCGGAACTCTCGGAACTCCAAATTCTATAATAGAAAACAAAGACCAGAACGGCAGACTTGCAAGTATTACAAAGGTTTATGATAATCATAAGGTTGAATATCTTGTTTCAGGTTCTGGCAGTGACGAAGTTTTCTTCTCTCTTGAATATACTAATCCTGGAAATAGCCATATTAATCGTTTCTGTGGCATAGGAATAGGTGACGATGTTGATGCCGCAAATGATTTTGCTGCAAACATGCAAAAATCCGATGCTGTTCCTTATGAAAGAGGGCAGGAATTTTTCCAGAATTCGATGCTTAAATGGATTACCGTAGACCAAAAAGCTGAAATAATTGTCGCAACCAGTGATGGTTATGTTTCCTGTATTATTATTAGGAAAATATTTAATTGATTTATACAGGTGAAAATATGAAAAAACCAATAATTACCAAAAATAAAGTTAAGACTGTTTATGATAGTAAATTTGTAAAAGTCTTTGATTTGCAGTATGAAGAAGGTAAGCACTATTTTACTGCAACTAGAAGACCATTAGATGAACTAACAGCTATAAAAAGCGATGATGAAATCAGAAATATGGTTCCTGATGCTGTTAGCTGTGTTGTTATTTTGAATATTAAGGGAAAAGAACCTGTTCTTTGTTTAACTAAGGAATATCGTTTCCCTACTGGGCATTTTTTGCTTAGTGTGCCAGCTGGTTTAATTGATAAAGCTGATAAAGAAAAAGGAAATCCTGTTTTAACTACTGCTGAACGAGAAATATGTGAAGAAACAGGTTTAAAATTAGAACCTACAGATAAAATGACTATTATTAGTCCGTTGCTTTTCAGCACTCCAGGAATGACAGATGAAAGCAATGCCGTTGTTCAGGTTGTAATCAATCGTGATAAATTGCCTAAAATGTCTCAAGATGGGGCAGAAGGAACCGAATGTTTTGATGGCTTTATAATGATGAATAAAGAAGAAGCTATAAAAACTCTTAAGGCTGGTTCAGATGAAAATGGAATCTATTTCTCTACTTATACATGGATAGCTCTTATGACCTTTGTTTCTGGTATGTGGAGATAAAAAACATAAAGAAAGTAGGTAACAAAAATGGCGAAGTATTGTCCAAGCTGCGGAATTTCAATTAAATTTAATGAAAGAACCTGTCCAAGTTGTGGAATTAATCTTTCTGTGAAAAATGGCCTTGGAGCTACACCCCCTAGTTTTTGCCCGAATTGTGGTTCGGCAGTAAAAAGCAACGTTGCAAATTGTCCTAAATGTGGAACCTTAATTAATCCCAATGCTCCTACTAATAAGAAAACAAATGTTAATCTTTTAAAGGCATTAGGAATTGTTTTTGGTCTTATGATAATGATTGTATTAGTAACTGCTGCTATTGCGATTCCTAATTTAAAAAAAGCTCGAGCTAGAGCTAGGCAAAAAGCTTGCTTTGCTAATATAAGAGTTATTACTGGTGGAGTTGAACTATATAATTTAGATTCAAAAACCAAAGATGATATGATGAAGGAATTAGATCTTAAATTACTATTAAGAAAAGGGTATGTAAACAGTAGTATGTCTCTTCCGGAACCCCAATGCTCTTATAGCTCAAAAGGCGATTTGCCAGAAGATGGTATTGTTTATTGTAAGTATCATGGGGAATTGTCCCGTTATTAAGTAAAAAAAGCCTCAATAATTAAATATTGAGGCTTTTTTTTATATACTTATTCCATAGCCTGACCGAATTTTAGGTTCTATATCCTTTATTTTTTTACTAGTATTCTTGTCTATTTCATTTATAAGTCTTATTATTTCTTCAAGTTGAGACTTTTTTTCCATAAGAATTACAAAACTATCTTGATTATTAATTACATTATTTGCCAATTCCTTACTAAGGCTGGTTGCGTTTTGCCTGTCTAGAAATTTGCAGAAGAGATATGCACCGAAACCTGTCAGTATAAGTAAAATAATACCAGCTTGAATGAAATAATCCTTTGTTAAACTTGTGCCCTGAATTAAGTTTAAAACTGAAAGATACATTACGTATAGAACTAAAGCCAAAGGCAATAAGTTTACGATAAATAACATAAAATTAGTTTTAAATTCTGATGATATTTTTTCTGCTTTCTCTTTTATACATAAATCAGATAATTGAAAATCAGGTTTTAAAACGGAGTTTTTATAATAATCCCAGCTTATTAGATTTTTCTGTTGCATAAAACTCATAATGGTTCTGTAATTTGATTTAAGCTGTTCGTTGGAATTTATTTTGTATTCCAATTCTTTTTTAGTCTGATTTTCTTTTGTTTTATGGAAAAATTTGGCTATCCATAAATAAGGGGAAATAAAATTAAAAGCTTTTGAGCTCATAGAGTCATATAGCTCGTTTATAAAAGTTTTTTGAATTGTAAGTCTACATTCTGAATTATCAATAATCTTTTTAATTTCTTCTTCGTTATTGGTTTTTACTTTGTTTTCTTTATCAATTAATTCTTCTTTTAATTTTGTGAAATAGTCTTTTAAAATTATATTATTGTCTGTAAATTCAATATTTTTTGTTACTGCATTTTTATACTTAATAAGCTTGGCTCTGTAATGGAAGAGCTTATTGCTGACTGTTGATTTTTCTGAAATTATTTCGTCTTTTAAACGGTTGAATTCTTCTATATTTTCATTAGTTGTTGCACTAATAAAATAAGATTTTGTTTCTGGTTTTAAGAAACCAAGCTCTTTTATTCTTTTAATAAATTGTTCTTTGATGCTTTTTCTAGATTCTTCTTTTAAAGTGTCTATTTTATTTAATACAAAATACCAGTTTTTGCTGGTTGTCCATCGTTTTAAAGCCTTATGGAGAACAGCATTTGAATATTTTTCCGGTGTAGTGACAAAAACCAGAATATCTGATATTTCAGCCATAGCTTTGGCTTGTTCTATGTTTTCTTCTCTTGTTCCATCTAAGTCAGGAGTGTCAACCAGCACAAAACCTTCTTTGTCTGACTCTATATATGTAGCATCTCCCCATTCTTCAGGAAGAAGATTCCCTATATATTTCTGTGGAGCGTAAATGTAACATCTGTCTGTATAGTTTCTCTGACCTTCTTTTGATGATGGGCTGGCACCTTCTTTGTCTATTAATTTACAGAATAGTTCTGATTTACCAGAGCCTGTTCCGCCAACAAGAGTAACAATTAATGGTTTTTCAGAATCGAATTTTGTATCTATAGCTTCTTGTAAATTATTTATAAGTCTGTTTATTACTGCGTTGTTACTACAACTTTCTGCAACTTTTATCAGATTTCTTGAATCATTATCTAAATTATCTAAAAAACTATCGTTTATATTAATCATGTTGTTCTCCTGCTTCATTAGACACAAAAGATGATGGATTACAATTTTTTAATAATTCAATATCTTTTTCATTTTTTTCTAAAATATCTTTTAAATATTTGAAGTCTATGTTTTCTAAAACAAGATTATTAGCATATTCCATTAAATAATTATAATATTCTTCTTTTCGTTTTATTAGCCATTCGTTTTGAATCTTTTCTATAACAGGTCTTAAGCCTATGGCATTTAAGAAATTAAGTATTTCAGAACCGCTAAGGCCTCCTAATGCTGCCAGGGAAATCATTCCCAAAGTTCCTATGGCTCCATCAACAAATAAATCTACAAAAAATAAAAAAGTTCCTCCGGCTAGTAATGCATTTGCAATCTTGACTTTTATATTTGCACTGCCATCTTCTAAGCTTTCATTGAGTTTGGAATTTATTATTTCATCAATATAACCTTCATTTTTTACTGGAAGTATTACTTTGTAGCGAGCTCTAATCGTAGCTCTGATTGATTCATCCTTTACTTTTTTATCTATTATTGAATTTGCTTTTTCATTTTTTAGCCATTCATCAAATAATCTTTCAACGGAAGTGGCTAACCTTTTTTGTTCTGCATCTAGCTTTTCTGTATCATTAATTTTTTGTATTTCATTTTTTATATTGTTATTTTCTGTATTATTTTTTACGAAAAAATTTTTGATTTTATTGCCCATTAATAAAATTTTATTTTTTATAAAATCATAACGTCTTGTCTGAATTTCTCCAATTATTTTACTTATTATTTTAAATAATGGAATCTCATCACCAACGATAAATTCTGATTCTTTTCTGATTTGTTCTTCGATATTATTTTTATAGGATTCTTCTTCTTTTATAATTTTTAAAGTTTTATTACAAAGAATTTCACCTAAATTAGAAGCTTCTTTTAATGAAGAGCAGAAGCTGCTTAAGATAATATCTTTATTCTGATTTGAAAATATTTCATCTATGAAATTTGATGTGCTATTTAATGCAGAAGGTTTTATATCCTCAATTTGAGGATTTTCTTTTAAAAGACTGTAATAAAAATGGCATTTTTTTAATTCGCTAATTGCAGAAGAATCTACTCTTTTAATATTATCAATCAGATGTTTGCTTAATATTTGCTGTGCTACTTCTTCTGTTTTATTTCTTGTAAGCAAATAAATTGTTTTACCAGATATTCGTAGAACTTTAATGAAATATTCTATTGTTTTCCTGTCGGAATAGCCTTCTTCTGTGCTTACAAATATTACAGAATCGGCTCGCTGAATCATTTGCTCGGTTTTTTCCCAGTTACTGACAGCAACGGAATTAAAATCAGGAATATCGGCAATATATATCCAGTTTTCTTTATTCCCATATTTCATGTCATAAGGTTCTATAAATATCTTGTCTTTTGGTATATTTTCGTCAAGTAGTTCAATCGGGGATTTCAAATAATCAATTTTGAAATTAGGCAAAAAGTCGTTTCGTTCAGGAGCATTGAATACTTCTTGCGGAATGGCTACTAAGGAACCAAAAGAGTTTGGGCGCCTTATATCACTAGTTGGGGAGTTTAATCCTGTCAGAAGATTGAATAAAGTACTTTTACCTGCACCGGATGGGCCACAGAATGCTGTTACCAGAACAGGCTTACCGTTTATAAGAGGTATTTTATTTGGTAATTTCTCTAAGATACTTACTGGATCTTCTTCATTCCGTATATTAGGAAATTGTTTTTGAATTTCTTTTAAATTATTTTTTAGTCTTTCTGCGGTTTCGAAAGGATTAAGACATACTTTTTGTGTGTCAGAACACATTTTAAGTTATATACTCCTATAAACTCTAGCTGAATGATTATTAAGGTTAATATATCATAAAAATTATTTGTTTGCTTTAACTGATAGCTGGAAATTTATCTTGTTTGTGTTTTATGGAAGACCTATTAAGGCTGGTAGGTCAGAGTTGCTTAACTGCCATATTTGACCGCTCCAAACTTCAGAATCGCTCCAGTTGGCGGCTGCACAAAGTGCTGAATTTATTGCTGAGATAGAATTGAAAAAGTAGTTTTTCTTTTTGTCAGAACCTTGATTGTAGTTGCCAACCGTTTGTTCGGCAGAATTACAGGCGAAACCATTTATAGATGTTGAATCGGTAATGAAGGAGTTGGTTATTATGGCGGTTCCATCAGTGTAACCACAGATTCCTCCATAATTTGTTTCTCCAAGATTATTGACACTGACGTTTCCTATAGAAATACATCTGTCTACTTTCCCTGAAACATTATTGCTACCGACAATTCCACCAGCATAACTATAAGCGGTAACGTTTCCTTCATTAAAACAGTTTTCTATGGAACCATTGTTGTAGCCGGTAATGCCGCCGACATGACTATTGGGGCTTGATACTGTTCCACTGTTTTTACATATAAAGATTTTGGAGATGTCTTTGGTCCAACCTGTAATACCACCAGCTATGTCGTTTGAACTATTAACATTTGCATTATTTCTGCATTTGCTTAGAGTAGTCGAGTAAATGTTTCCGCATATACCACCAGCATAGCTTGAACCATAGATGTTTACACCTTCATTACAGCAATTTGTAATTGTGCTATGGTAAGAGTAGCCGATTATGCTTCCGCAGGAATCTTCGCCAATTACATTCCCATCAGCAATGTAAAGATTTTTTATTGTAGCATCGGCGATTTGCCCAAATAAGCCCATTGAATCCTTGGTTGGTCTATTTATCGACAAACCTGTGATTCTGTGATTGTTACCGTCAAAACCGCCAGTAAAGCTTTCTTTGTTATCGCCAATAGGTAGCCAGCCTTTGCTTTCTGTATTGTTTTCAGAAATATATGTTGAGGTTGCTATATCTATATCTCTTTCAAGCTTGTAGTGTGAAGTCATTCTTTTGCGTATGTTATCAAGCTGAGCAGCTGTAAATACCAAGTAAGGATTGTTTTCTGAACCATTACCGTTATCTGTTGTTGTAAAGGTAAAAGCATCAAAAGGAGTTATAGCAATTCCTTCTTTGTCTTTAACTCCTGAATTCATTATAAGTTTGTAAGTGGTTTTTGCACTTAGCATATTTGAGCAGGTAATTGTTAGCTTGGTATTTGTATTATCCCATTTTTTTACTATGGAATAAAATTCTGAATTATTGCTTGTATAGAGTTTTATAGCATTTTCTGCTACTTCCTTATCTAACAATTCTTTCCCGAAATCAACATAGAATGTAGGTGTGACTATAAAAAGATTATCTACTTTGTCGGGTTCGTTGATTGTAAGAGTTGCTGTAGTGCCAGAACCTTCGGCGGTACTGAATTCAAAATTAGCTGCTGAGGTTGTTTGCAAAGTCGTATCGTTCTTTATTCCTGCATTAACGATTAATTGGTAGGTTGTATTGTAAAGAAGAGAAGATGAAGGAATTATAGTAAGTTCTTTTGCACTTTCATCGTAATCGAAATCATTAATCAGTATTTGAGAGCTTCCGCTTCTTAAAGTGATGAAATTCTTGTAAATATCAGACCAGTCTACTTCTTCTGAAAACCTGATAATGATTGGGGTTGAGGTCGCAACATTTGTGGCTTCAGCAGGTGAAACCAGAGAAACAGAAATCTTGTTTAAAGTAGAAAAAGCAAACTGCTCAAATTCGTCGATGAAGATTCCTTCATAATCTTTAACTTTTTCTTCCATAACTACTCTGTAGCTTTCGTTTTGATCTAATGGAACTGAAAAAGTTAATTCAAGCTTTTTATAATCGTCCTTCCAGGTTTTTGAAGTAGTTGTAATCAGGGTTCCGCCTTTATAGACTTTAATTGCGTCTTTGGCTTTTGTAAGTTCAGAACTCATGACCATTTTCTTGAAATCAATGATTAATACTGGTTTTAAAATTGATTCAGAGCCCACAAGAGAACCGTCTGCAAAGCCGATAGTTGCTTGCTGATGAGTGCTGTCTGCTGTTGAAAATGTAAAAGTCAGGGTTGCAACTTCCTGGCGGGTTGTATCGTTAACTAAATCATATAATATTTTTAAAGTATAGGTTGCATTATATGTAAGAGAATTACTTGGTGTCAGAGTTAATGTCTTGTTGGCTTCTGAATAAACATATGAATCAATAGGTAAATCTTGCATTCCAAGCCTGAATTGTATTTTGCTGGCGTCGTCAGCTTCTTCCCAACTTATTGAATTGGAAAACTTGACTACAAGCTGAGTGTTCACATCGGCACCTGTTTTAGAAGGTGTTATTAGTGATGGCGTAATGTTAGGCATGGTTCTGAAAACTACATCTGCAAAGGGCTCTATTATTCTGCCTTGAGCGTCTTTTATAGAGTTAACCATTTTTAAAGTATGTTCTGCATCAGGAACCAAAGTAGCTGTGTAATATACTTCGAGCTTAGATAGGTCATTTGTCCATCTGCGTTTGTAACCAGTCATAAGGGTATCGCCACGATAGAATTCCAAGGCTTTTTCTGCAAGACTTATGTTCATAACTGGCTGCTTGAAATCAATGCAGATTGTCGGAATCAGAATTGCGAGGCCGTCTATGTTGCTTTCGTCTGCTAAGACAGCTGTTGCTGTGAAATGAGCTTCGTCTCTGGTTTCAAAACTAAAGGAAGTTGAAGCTATTTTTTGTTTTGTGAGCTTATTTGAAAGCCCTTCTAGAAGCTTGATGGTGTAAGAGGCATTATAGTAAAGGGTTCCTGGATTAATGGTCAGAGTCTTTGTATCTGAGGCGTAGGTAAATTCTTCTAATGATGAAGTTACGTCTGTATTTCCTCTGTAAAAAGCAAATAATCTTTTGTCTGAAGCAGAGCCAGACCAGGCGATATCTTCAGAAAAAGTAAAAACTATGGGAGTATTTGCGTCTGCGCCAGTTGCAGTCGGGGTTGTGACTTCGGCAGTTATGTCGTCAATAGTAATTACCGTTATGTCTTGGAATGGGGCAACGGTTCTGCCATCGAAAGCCCTTACAGGAGTCATTGTAAGAGTATAAGTTGTTGAAGGCTCTAAGTTGTAGGTTAAATTAAGAACATTAGGATAATGCTCTTCTGACGACCAGCTTGAATTGGTCTGTCCTATAGCCACATCGCCTTTTTTCAGTTTAATAGAACTTCTTGCTATATTTAGATTTTGCAGTCTTTCTACTGGGAATCTGATACTTATTTTAAATTCTACTGGAGTATAAATGGTTGTTCCAGGTTCCAACCCGTCAATATCAGCAACTGTTTCTGTCTGAAAATAGAAGGCTCCACTTGCTATCTGCTGATAGGTAATCGGGTCTTGCAGATTTGGTGCTATAAGAAGAGTATAGTTGGAATTATATTTCAGTTTATTTTCTGGAGTCATTGTTAGAGTCTTATTACCTGCATCATAAGTATAAGAGCTGATAGCAATTTCATATTTCCCTTCAAAAAGGTTAAAACCTTGAGAAAGGGTTGCAACCCAGTTGATATTGTCTGAAAAACTCAAAACTATATTTGTATCAATAGCCACACTTTCTGTTGCTGTTGGGTTTGTTAAAGAAGCTGTTATTACCGGTAGAGTAGTAAAAAAGTAGGGTTCGAAAGGTGTGATTTCTAAGTCTTCGAAATCAAGTAAACCGGTTCTCATTCTGATTTCATAAGTAGAATCGGCTTCTAACGGGTATGCGAAAGAAATCTGCATTTTGGTATAGGAAGCAACCCAGCTTTTTATTGTTTGGTCAGAATCTAGTAGTTCACCGTTTTTATATACCTTAACTGAATTAAAGGCTTGAGTCAGCTTATAGTCGTCTCCAGTAGAACCATCATATATTTCTTTCCCAAAATCAACTACGAAAATAGGACTTGAGGTAAATGAACCACCTACGATAGTATTGCCGTCATCTGAAATTGTTGCTGTAGCATGGGTTCCATCGCCAGTTGAGAATTCAAAATCTTTTGAATAGATTATTTTCTTCAAATAGCTGTCGGAAAGTTCACTAAACTTAATAGTGTAACTTGCATTATAAGCCATTGGGAACTGAGGTTGGAAAGTCAGAGTTCTTGAAGATTCGTTATAGACCGGTAATGTGATTGCAACAGGTTTTACACCAGAATACATTTTAATGTAGCTCTGATAAGCATTTATCCATTTTATATCGTCAGAAAACTGTAGGACAATCTGCGAATCTACTGATACACCAGTAGTCGGATTGGGAGAAGTCATTGCTACTTCAACGGCTGTATAAGAGGCTGGAATGATAACTGTTTCACTGGCTTTAGTTGTAAAATTGAATTGTGCGTATCTGGTGCCATTGGGTCTGTGGGTGTTACAACAGTAGGCTGTGACAGAAGCTATAATTGTTTCGCCCTCTGGCCATGACGAATCTGGAGTAAATACTATTAAATGGTCGTCTGGAGCTGTTGTATAATTGCCCGACATTGTTATAGGTGTATCTGAGCCTGAAATACTGTAGGTTACCGACAAAGAAGCTATGTCGTGAGCAATATATTTCAAAACAAGACTTGTGTTGGTTGCAACTTCTGAAGCATTCTGAACAGGTGTAACAGGCTGGAAGTAAGATAAAACCATATCTTGGGTTATATTTGATTCAGTGGCAAAAGCGTTTGAATTAGAATCTATAAGAATTGTTTTGATTCTGAAAGAATCTGGAAATTCACTTAAGGGTATGTCTCTAAGTTTTAAAGTAAAGCAGTAAGTGGCAATCTGGTTGGATATTTCTGGGGTAGGGTAGTCATCAAAGGTGATTGTATGAATATACTTGTCGCCAGCTCCTTCTCTTTCATCAGAAACTGTCTGTAAAGCAAAGTGAGTTGATACGCCAACTGTTCTTAAGCTTTCTATGGTTGTTCCACTATCTGTTAAAAAAGTTAGAATGGTTTTGACGTTACAGCCGGAATAATCCCATGAATTTGCAGACATGCAGGTGTTGACAACCAAATCTGTATTATAGACCATTTGCCCATTTTCATTGAGCTTTAAGTCCAAATAAGGAAGTTGAACCGAAAAAGTCATATTGTTGATGTTAAAATAACTCGGACTTCTCAGAATAGGAGGAGTATTTTGATTGTTTGTCGGTGCTCTGAAAATTGTAAATTCGTTATCAAGATTATAGGTGTCTATATTGAACGTAAAATTGGTGTTTTGAGTTGTTGAGGCAATATTTGCACGAATTATATAGTTCTTTTCAAATGTATTTTCCAACTTTGAATATTGCCAGTCTGCTTCGCTAGAGCTTCTTACAGCTAGATAAAAATCTTTGCTATCACTGGGAAATTTATGACTAATTGTTATTCTTATAGGCTTTTCCACTTTTGATATTTTATTAGTAGAATTAAAGCCTTTTTTGGAATAGACAGCCACTAACTTATAGATTCTAGTGCAGTCACTGCCAAAAAGTTTACTTTCATTTGCTTTTGCATTTCTTTCAACTAGTGTGATTGTGCTGTTGCCTTTTAATGTATTTTCAGTCGAAGCTCTGGCAATAAAGTTGGAATGCATCGAAGTAATATTGAAAGTTCCTAAATCAGATGAGCTGACAGAGGTTAGATATAGAGTTTGTTCATCTTCTGAAGACGAAGACAGACCATCATAGCTGTTGCTGCTTCCGCCGCCACAGCCAATAAAAAAACTCTCTAATATTGCTAAGAACAATATTAGAAGAAGAAAAAATGGTCGCATTCGTTTGTTCATTTTAAGTTTCTCTAGACCTATTCTTATTATAAGCTACTGGCTCAGCCTTTGCAAGTAATCATCAATTATGAAGTCAATATGAATTTAAGTTGAAAATAAAATTAGAGTCTAAATGAACAATTAACTTTGAATATTTATTTTTATAAAGTATAATCTCTTATAGTATAGAATTCTTGTTAAAGTTTTCTGTTGATTCAAAAGATACACTTAATATGGCAATCGCGGAGATAATAAAATGAATAATCAAGATAATCAGCATAATATTGGACCGACAGACCAAATAAACTGGCTTTCAGCAATGATGTCTGTTGATAAAGACATTCATGAAAAAGAATTCAGAGTTATAATGGAATATGGTTTAAAGCTAGGCTTGAATGAGGAAAAAATAAAACGAATTGTAAGCACTTCTTTGAAAGGGCAAGATATTCTTATGCGTTATTTAAAGGTAAGCAAATTGCCTAGAAATGACGATCTTATGCGCGCTTTAATAAGAGTTATCATTGCAGACGGGAAAATAGCAAATGAAGAGTTGGAAATGCTACGTCTTGTTGCTAGTAAAATGGCTTTCACTTCAGAAGAATTAAAAGCTATTTTCGAAGAAGAAAAAAGAGATTATATTAGAAGAAATTCTATGGGAAGATAGACTGATTATAAAGTCCATCTTAATAATGAAACCGCTTGCTAATATTTTAAGTAAGCGGTTTTGTTATTCCTGATTATTTTAATTAATTAAAGAAATTGTCTAAGTTTGTTTCCCTTGCCTAACTTTAGTTTTTGAATTGAAGTCGCTTAAAAAAGCTGTTAATATAATTAATTAAATAAGACTTTTTCATGAACAGTTTTTGTTCAAATTTATAGACTATTTCTAAAAAGGAATGAAATATGCGTTTAAAACGTGGCCACCCATACCCGCTTGGAGCAACTTACGATGGAAAAGGGGTAAATTTTGCCCTATATTCTGAACATGCAGAAGGTGTAGAACTCTGTCTTTTTGACGAAGAATTGAATGAAACTAAGATACCTCTCCGCAATAGAACTGCTTTTGTTTGGCATATTTATGTAGATGGCATTAAACCTGGTCAGTTATACGGTTATCGAGTGCACGGACAGTATAGACCTGAGCTTGGTTTGCGTTTTAATCCGAGAGTCCTGCTGATGGACCCATATGCAAAAGCTCTTAGTGGAACTGAAAATCACGAAGAAGGTCTATTTGCTTATAATAATTTCAGTCCCAATAAAGATTTAGATGTCAGTGTGGAATATGCTAGCGGTACTCCATTTTCGATCGTTATGGAAGACAATTTCGATTGGACTGGTGATGTAAGACTTAGATATCCATTCAATCGATGTGTTATTTATGAAGCTCATGTTAAGGGAATAAGCAAGCTCCACCCCGAAGTTCCAGAAGAATTAAGAGGCACTTACGCTGGCTTGGCTTCTGAACCTATTATTAGACATCTGAAAAAACTTGGTGTTACCACAATTGAACTTTTGCCTGTTCATCAACATATTGACGACCCGTTTTTATATGAAAAAGGGCTGAAAAACTATTGGGGTTACAGCACTCTTTCTTATTTCGTTCCAGAAATTCGCTATAGTTCAGATAAAAGCATTGGCGGTCCTGTAAGAGAATTTAAAGAAATGGTTAAAAAGCTTCATCAGGAAGGCTTTGAAGTAATACTTGATGTCGTTTATAACCACACTTGTGAAGGCAATCATCAGGGCCCGACAATGTGTTATAAAGGCATAGACAATATTAACTACTACAGACTTCAGCCAGATAATAAGCGATTTTATAAAGATTATACCGGAACAGGGAATACCATTAATGTTGTATGTCCTCAGACTTTGCAACTTATTATGGATTCCTTACGTTACTGGGTAAACGAAATGCACGTCGATGGTTTCCGTTTCGACCTCTGTTCTACACTTGCTCGTGAAATGCACTACTGGAATCAGCTTTCCAGCTTCTTTACAATCATTCATCAAGACCCGGTAATCAGCCAGGTTAAATTGATTGCAGAACCTTGGGATGTAGGAGAAGGTGGCTATCAGGTTGGAAATTTCCCGGTTTTATGGGCTGAATGGAATGCTAAATTCAGAGATTTGATGCGTTCTTTCTGGAAAGGTGACGGTGGTACTGTCGGAGAAATGGGTTATCGCCTTACTGGTAGCAGTGATTTATATGAACAAGATGGTAGAAAACCTTATTTAAGCGTTAATTTTATTACCGCTCACGATGGTTTTACTCTCAGAGATTTAGTTTCATACAACGAAAAACATAATCACAATAACATGGAAGGAAATCGTGATGGTCACTCTGATAACCGCTCATGGAACCATGGTGTGGAAGGTGAAACTAATGATGCTTACATCAATGAACTGAGGGCACGGCAAATGCGTAATTTGATGGCTACTTTGTTATTCTCTCAGGGTACACCAATGATTTGTGGTGGCGATGAATTGATGCGAACTCAGAGAGGAAATAATAACGCATATTGCCAGGATAACGAAGTAAGCTGGTATAATTGGGATTTAACCGAAGAAGCTAAGACAATGATAGATTTTACCAGTGAAGTTGTTAAAATCAGACGAGAACACCCAGCTCTTCATAGAAGAAAATTCTTCCAGGGTAGAATGATTAGAGGCTCAAATATCCGTGATATTATCTGGTTCAGACCTGATGGTCAGGAAATGACCGATGAAGACTGGAATAACCCGCATGGCAAGGCTTTGGCAATGTTCTTGTCGGGCACTGGTCTTGATGATATTGATGAAGAAGGCGATCCTTTAAAAGATGATAATCTTATACTTATCTTAAATTCTTCTTCTCATGATATCGAATTCGTTTTGCCTCAATGTAATGCTGATTGGGAATGTTTAATCGATACATTGAATCCAAAAAAATCAGAAGAAATAGCTTATTCTGGTAATAAAACTATGGTTAAGGCACGTTCTTTGAAACTTTTCAAATGTTCGCACAAGCTTTTGGAAAGAATGAATAAAATTAACCATCTTGTCCAGCAGATTAAAGATTCTCAAGATGAAATGAACAATCAGCAATAAATGTTAAAAATAGCACGTAAAACTGAATGCTGTAAGGTTTTGGGACCAGGCAACCGTGCAGTCATTTGGTTTTACGGTTGTTCTCGAAATTGCGATGGTTGTATCGCAAAATCAATGAATTTATCTGAAGATTATGCGGAGTCTACTCCTGAAGACCTCTATAAATGGGTATTGTCCTGCGATAAAATAGAAGGAATTTCTATTTCTGGCGGTGAGCCATTAGAGCAGAACTCAAATGAACTTATAGATTTCTTGAGAAAAGTAAAATCAGATTCAAGAGGGCTGTCTATTGTTATTTTTTCAGGCTTTACCTATAAAGAAATAGAAAAAGGCCCTTGTAAAGAGGTCTTAGAAATAGCTGACGTTTTGGTTGATGGTACATATAAAAAAGAACTGAATGACGATACAGGCTTGAGAGGCTCATCAAATCAAAATATAATCTTTTTATCCGATAGATATCTTCCCATAAAGGAATATTTTTATAAAAAAGATTGTCGTAATATTGAGTTAGGTATTACACTTGATAATACAATTACTATAAATGGAATTCCTAAAAAAGGATTTGTTGAAAAGCTGAAATCTGATTTAGCTAATGAAGGTTATGAATTAATTTAATTTAAGGAGTTTTGGGCTATGAGCGGAATGAAAGAAGGCCATATAGAAGCAGCTATGAGTCGTCTTGGCGAGTTCTTGGACAGATATGAAAAAATAAGTGCTGAATCCTGCCAACGATTAAACAATATCAACAATAATTCTGAAATTGAAAAAGTTAAAAGAGAAGCTCAAAACGCTATTTCTGCTTTGCAGAATCCCTCTAAGACCGCTATGGAATTCGCTGGAGATGAAATCAAAGAAATGAACCAGCAAAAAGCCACTTTAACCAACCTTATGAATGAGGCAGAAAATTTAAATAGACAAGCTGCCGATTTGGAAAGGGAGGCTGCTGATATAAGAAGTAAAAATGAAGCAGAAAAGAAAAAGCTTTATTCAAGAATAGATTCTATTAATGCCAGAGCTCAGAATAAAATCAATACAACAAGTTGGATAGATTTGGCTTTAGACCAAGAAGTTCATGAAACCAATCTTGTTAGAGAAAAAGTTACTAATCTTACAGCTAAAGAAAGAAAAGCGGTAAAATTGCTTGAAGAAGCTGCTGATTTAAGAAGACAGGCTATTGGAAAGTATAAGTCAGTTTCAAGAAACGGTGATTCTTTTGAAGAAAACCTCAAATCAATAGAAATCATAGCTCAGAATAAACAGAAAACTCAGGATGAATCAATGGCTTATAAAGATGAAATCGATCAGAGAATGGCTTCACTCGCCAATATTGATTGCGAAAGATTTGCTCCTGGAGCTATAAATCAGATTAAAAATCAGGTAGATACTTTTAATTCCGCTTTTTCTAAAAAAGATTTCGGAACCTGCACTAAAACAGGAAAAACAGTTGTTGATGCCTTAAAAGAATTTGTTAAAAATGTTACAGAATTAAAGAATAAGTTTGAAGAAGCTGAAACAAATACTAGAGACCATCTTAAGGCTGCTCAGGACGAATTTTCTTCTGTTGATAAAGCTGAATTGAAAAGATGGTCTGGAAAAGCTGCTGAAGTTGAACAAAATTATGGCGATATAGAGAAAGCTTCTAGTGAAGTTAACGAAGCTGCTAAAAAGGGGAATAAACCCAGCGCTTTTGCTGTTCCAGAAAGTAAAATTAGTGGTGCAGTAAGCGCTCTTCGTGATTTAATCGAACTTGCAAATCAAAATAAACACAAATTTCAGGAACGCGATGCCATAAGAAAAGCTATTGTTAAGGCTTTGAAACAGCAGAATTATGATAAACCAGTTGCTTACTATAACGAAAAGCTTCCAGATGGTTCTCCGGCAGAATTATCTGAAATGGTTATTTATGCTCAAAATCCCGCTGATACAGGCGATATGCGTCTAAGAATCGACTTAGAAGGAAAAATCGGTCTAGAAGTTTTCCGCCACGATAAAAACGGCAATGAAGAAGAAGTTACAAATCAAGATGCAAGAAATTGCCATAATTCAGTTAAACAACTTGGTAATAACCTAAGGGAAGCCGGCTTTAATTTTGAAATAACAAATTGGGGCAAAGCTGAAAACATAGAAAATACTCGACAAACTTCTAAAAGTACTAACTTTGGCAAGGAACCTGAAAAAATACAGGAACGTTCACGAGAACGAATTCAGGAAAGAAACAGGCAAAGATATTAAAATAAGGGATTTCTTTTGTTATGAAGGCTGAAGAACTATTTGATGCTGCCACACAGGCTTATATAGACGGTAACGATGAAGAGGCGGTCAGATTGTATGTTGAAGCTGCTGATTTAGATTTCCTTGATGCTGTTAAAGTCTTGGCAGAAGCATACGAAAACGGGGATAAATTAAGTATTGATAAAGACGATAGAAAAGCTTTAAGTTATTATAAACAAGCTTTTCTACTTGATGATTCAGAATCATTTAATAAAATAATTAATTATTCTAATAAAATAGAACGTGATTCTGTAATAAAAGATTTATTAATTAATAATTTATCCGTTTTTTCTTCTGATAAATACTGTGAACAGCTTGGAATGTGCATAGAAGAAAATGAAGATTTTTCTTCAGACACTCCTATGATGGCGAAAGTTATTTGTGCTCTGCCTGTGCTGGCAAAATTCATTAATTTTAATATTTTTTCTTCCGAACAGCTTAAAGATATTTTTATTTCTAATCCTGATTTGGCTAAAACCTTTAATGATTGGGAAAAAATCAGTTTAAATCATATTGAAGAATTATCAGAAAAAGTCCCTTCAGTCTTGATGGGATACCCTGATGCAAGCCTCTTTACTACTAAAATATGGGTTAATTTAATAATTTTTAATAAAGAATTATTAAAAAAATGCAATTTAGAAATAATTAATTCTTTTAATTCTAAAGATTGGTTTGAAATAATTAAATGCCATCCTGAATTGGCTCCTGACTGTGTTTGGAAAAATCTCGAAAAAGAAGAAATTAAAGAATTAATTCTTATTAAACCAGAAATATTTATTTTTTGTAATGACTGGTCAAAACTTGATACTTCTCTACGTCAGCTTATTAAATCAAGAAATCCCAAAATTACAGATTCTTTTATTAGTAAGTTTGATAGGATTTTTGAACTGAAAAAATTCGAAAATATTCCTTTACAAGATTTTGGTATTATAGAAATGGTCTTATGTATGCCCGGAGTTTTTTATATGGGTTCTTCTTCCGATGAAAAGGGCCATTGTGTTGATGAAATAATGCATAAAGTTACTATTTCTAAGCCCTTTTTTATTGGTAAATATCCTGTTACTCAGTCTTTATATCAAAGCATTATGGGTGAAAACCCTTCTATGGATATAGATGACAACAAGCCTGTAGAAAAGGTTCCTTACAAAAGTGCCACCGATTTTTGCCGAAAACTGACACTTAAATTGGCTGGAATTATTCCTTCAGATTATATGTTTAATCTTCCGACAGAAGCTCAATGGGAATATGCTTGCAAAGCTGGTTGCCAAAAATTTGATACAGGGAACGACAGTTCTCTTCCCGATTACGGCACTGTTATTCAAACCCACTCGGTTGTTGAAGGTAAGCCTAATAAATGGCAGATTTACGATATGCTAGGAAATGTTTCTGAATGGTGTCGTTCATGCTATTACAAATATCCCAGTATTGATGAAAAAGACCCGACTGGTCCAATGATTGGACAATATAGAGTTTGCAGAGGTGGAAGTTTTAAAATACCTAGAGATATTTTAAGACCCTCAAAGAGATATGCTGTTAATCCTTCTCTTTCTGCAAGCCCAGAAATTGGTTTTAGAATAATTCTGGAATCTAAGAGGTAATATATGAGAAGCTTTATAGATAGAGAACGGCTTTTTGATAGATTAAAAGTAGATGGTCAAAAACGTCAAATAATGATTTGTGGCGGTGAAGATGATGATTTTATGGTGGATTACGTCACAGGAACCGTTGATATTTGTAAAGCTATAACACTTTATCTGCTTGAAAAAAAATATGACCAGATTCTAATTCTCGATAGATCTCGCTTTACAACGAAACTCGATTTCCCTAATAGCGAGATGGAACAGAATTATAAGAATATAAATCAGCCTAGAGTCAGCAGAGACCCTAAAGCTGGCAATAATGTAACTTTTATTGATGATGACGACGATGATGAAGAAGAAAATAATGCACAGCAATCTACTGCCAACGAACAGAATAATCAGAATGCACAGCAGTCAGATAATGCTACTAATCAGAGAGTTCAGCAAGCTACAGAACAGGCTGCCAGCGCTGGGGTAGGGGAAGAAGAAAACCTACTGGGTTCAATAAATAGAGCTATTGAAGAGCACCCGGACCAGACTTTTGCAATAGTGTATATGTACCCTGATACAATGCTTTTGGATGCTAATTATGAATCTGAACATATTAATAAAGTTCGTATCATATCTGGGTTAGCTAGACTTAGAAACTGCGACAGCTATTTAATTCTGGATTCAAAAAGAGAAAGCAAGTTTATTGAATTCCTCGATTGGGTTTTGAATAATGATGAATACTCTCAGAGAGTTTATCTGCAAAAGCCAAAAAGAAACGTTTTTGAAGCTTTTATAAAGCGTGCAATGTGCAGAAATAATTTTTATTGTAGAGACTTAGATGTAATGTCCTCTACTATTGCTGCAGAAGGCGGTTCTCTTAGAAATTTTGAAGTCAGACTTCAGAAATTCATGAAGACCGCTACTGATTTTCCTTATCTAGACGACATTTATAAAGACAACGAAAAGGTCAGAAATCTGGATGATATCTTAAATAGCATTAATAATCTGGTTGGTCTAAACGAAATTAAAACCTACGCCAATGAGCTTGTATTAACTAAGCAGGAAAACGACGAAAATAATTCTAACAGCAGAATATCTTTACCAAATATGATTTTCACTGGTGCTGCAGGTACTGGCAAGACAACTGTTGCAAAGCTTTTGGGGCAACTCTTTTTAAACCTTGGCCTTAGAACTAGAAATGCTTTTGTAGAAGTTTCCATCAGCGATTTTGCTGTTGGAAGAACCCCATCGGCTGACACGATGAATATGAAAATTAATGAGGCAGATGGAGGAATTCTGTGCATTGATGAGCCTTATCTGCTTTGTGACAGCGAAGATGGCAAACAGGCTTTGCAGGTTTTAATCAAGCGGTTAGAGGAACGAGGAGATAATTTTTCTGTTATTCTGACTGGCTACTCTGATAAATTCGCTCAGTTATTCAAGATTAATCAGGGTTTTAAAACAAGATTCGCCAAAACTATTAATTTTAGAGATTATACAGAAGAACAACTTTTTGATATTGTTGTAGCCCAGACAGACAAAGAAAGCCTTGTTCTCTCTTCTGAAGCCGAAACAAAAATTATCGAATATATTGCTTCTTACTCTAGACGTGGCGGAATGGCAAACGGACATGGCGCAAATCAGCTATTCAGCAAAATATTAGCTAATTTTGAAAAACGAAAATCATTGGAAAGAACTGTTATCGGTGACGATATTCCTGAAGCTATGCGGTTCCACGAAAAAGAGGCTAAGGAATTTATCGAAACCTTAGACCAGAAATTTGTGGGTTTGCCGAAAGTTAAAGATTTTTTGAGAACAATGTATAAAAAACAGTTGGCAGCCAATAAAAGAAAGGCCAAAGACAAGCCAGCTCCAAATAATTGTATGTTTTTAGGTAATCCAGGAACAGGCAAGACCACTGTCGCAAGATTAACTGGTCAGTTGTTCTACTATCTTGGATTGGTCAGCGAAAAGAACAAGCTTATAGAAACAGACCCAATAATGGATTTCACTTCCAGCTATGTTGGTGAATACGCCCAAAAGGTTAGAGATAAATTTGATGAGGCTCTTGGAGGAGTTCTCTTTATCGATGAAGCTTATCAACTTGCAAATGACGAACAGGGTAGAAAAGTCGTAGACCAGATGGTTAAACTTATGACTGAGCCTAAATATCTGAATCTCATAGTTATTATGGCTGGTTACCCAGATGAAATGCGTAAGCTTTATGATGCAAATCCTGGTTTGAAGCGTCGTTGCCCCAACGAAGTATTCTTCGATGATTTTAATAATGAAGAATTAAAAGAAATCTTTATGCAGCAAATGAAAGATGACGGGCTTTCTCAAGATGGTGACCCCAGAAGCTTTGATTCTCATCTGAAATCTGAATTGGCTAGAATGGCTGCTCAGCGTCATTTTGGCAATGCTGGTGCTGTCATAAATTACTATAAAGACTTTGTATTAGGGAATCAGGCAGAAAGACTGAATGATGATCCTGAAGCTGATAACACAAAGATTACTGTATCAGATTTAACTGGCTCTCAAAAAGACAATAAGAAGCCAATTAGCGAAATATTGGCCGACTTAGATAAAAACTTTATTGGTTTGAAATCCTTAAAAGAAGCCATTAAGAAAATGTCTAACCGAATTCGTCTAGAACAGGTTCGTTCAACAAAACTTGGTGTACCGCCTTCTTCTGGTGGTTTTAACATTAGATTTGTTGGAAACCCAGGTACAGGTAAAACAACGATAGCTCGTTATATAGCTGATATTTTCTGCTCTTTGGGCATTATTACAAGACCCAAAATCAGAGAATATAGAGGAGTTGACTTAAAAGGTTCTTATGTAGGGCAAACCAAAGATAAGGTTAATAAACTCTTTGAAGATAGTCAGGATTCAGTTGTTTTAATTGATGAAATCTATAGTCTATATCAAAAGAACGCAAACAATCAGGATTCTTTTGCATTAGAAGCAATTGATGCACTGGTAGGGGCTATGACAGACCCCAAAAATGCTACGACAATTATAATTATAGCTGGTTACAAAGATAGAATGGACGAGTTTCTTGAAGGTAATGCTGGCTTGGCAAGCCGTTTCCCATTAGAAATCGAATTCCCTGATTATAGCGACTCTGAATGTGTTGAAATAGTCAGAAGACAGCTTGCTAAGAAAAAATTTGTAATTCCAGACCAGAAAAAGTTTAACGATATACTATCTAAGTATTTTAGCGTTGTTAGAAAACAGATGGGAAGCAACTTCGGAAATGCCAGAACGGCTGGAAGTGTTGTTTCCTATATAGAAGATTCTGTAAGCAGCAGGCTTTCCGAAATAAATGAGGAAGATTTGACTGAAGAAGTGCTTACTACCATAGATGTAGATATGGATTTGCCCTCAGCCAGCAGTAATGGAGGCTTTTGATCATGAGTAATCTTGATGATTCCTTAAAAATAATTATTAATGATTTAAAAAAGAAAAAGGCAGATATTATTGCTAAGCAGAATAAATTAATCGATGCTGAAAATGATTTGAAGGTTGAAATTTCAAACGCAAACAGAATTCTCAATGATAAAAGGAAAGAACAGCAGGTTATTTCTGATGAGGTTTTGATTAAGCGCCAGATTATGCGTAATGAAAACCTTAAAGAGGAACTCAAGAAACTTCAGGCTGTTGAAGAAAAAAATAAAATAAGCCTTTCTGACTTAAGAAAAAAAGTTAATAATATTAACAATATACTGTCTAATTCCATGCAGGATTACAAAAACAAAAAGGCTAGCCTGGATGATTTTAATACAGAAATACCTAATTTGCAAAAACAGATAGAAGAATTATCTTATAAACTAGCAAACATTGAAGATGCTCAGAATAAAGTAGATTCCCTTGAAACTGAATATAAGAAGCTGAATGCATTAAGAAATACTGTTATAGTCAAATTTGATGCAACTGTAGAGCTTTTAAATAATCTGGAAAAAACAGATGCTCAAAAATATAGAGCTGCTAAAAGCATTTATGACCGTGTTTCTGCTTTCATTGATATTTTGAAAGACGGAAAATAAAAAAGGAGGTTAGTTAATTATGCAGATTTCTCAAATTTTAGCAGAAGCAGAAAAATCTAATAGTTCTTTGACTAAAGCTCTATTGAAGAAGGTTCAAGACCTTATAAAAGAGAATAATCAACTTGAATCTGGTTTTAATGAAGAATCTGCTGTTAAAGCAAATAGCATTTTACAGAACCAGCTAGCAAAAGTTAACAAAGAAATCAAAGAAGAGGATAATTCTTTTAAAGAAATGGTTGCTGATAAAGCTATGAGAAATATTGAATTATCCAGACTTTGTGGGGAAGAACAGAAGTTGCTTGCTTTAACAAAAAATCAGCAGGAAACAAATTCCAGATATGTTGAAGCAATAGAAAGAATTAATGTTCAAATTGCTAATCTAAATGAAGAAAAAGCAAGAAGAGATAAAATAATTAATGAATTTTATGAAAGCAAAAGCAATTACGAATCTTTGCAAAAAGTATATGAAGAAGGGAATAAAGAATTAACTATTTATGGTCCTGAAGCTGAAAAGAAGCTTAAAATAGTTTCTGAGTTAGAACCAAAGATAAAAGCTCTGAAAAAAGCAATAGATGATGTTGAACCTGCTATAAAAGAAATTTGGAGCTTGCTCGACAACGATAATTTCGATGTTTTTGTAGGGCATAAATAATTATTTTTTCTAACTCATAAAAGTACGTTATTATATAGAAACTGCTTTTTAAAGATAAAAAACATTTGAACTTTAGAAAAGGATTAGTTATGACTATTAGATTAAAAAAAGGCGAAAAAATAAATCTTTCAAAAGAAAGCCGTGGCTTAACAAAGGTAGTTGTCGGGTTAGGCTGGGATGAAAATAGTAACAGTAGCAATAAAGATGAAGGATTCCTTATGAGTTTAGGGAAGGCTCTTTTCGGCTCTACCGCATTGTCTGAAGAAGATTTTGACTGTGATGCTGTTGCTATTATGTTAGATAACGGTCATTTTACAAGTAAAGGCGATTTAGTTTTCTATAATAATTTAGTTCATCAAAGCGGAAGCGTTAAACATATGGGCGATAATCTAACCGGTAATGCTTCTGGTGAAAAAGGTGATGCTGAACAGATTTTAATAGATTTAAAGCATGTTCCTTCAAATTATGACAGAATTATTCTGGCAGTAGGTATTTATCAGGCTTTGAGAAGAAAGCAGCATTTTGGAATGATAAATAATACATATATCAGAATAGTTGATGACAGTACAAAACAAGAAATCTGCCGTTATAATTTAACAGATAATTATCCCAATATGACTCATGTTGTTTTTGGAGACCTTCATAAAGATAGAAACGGTGAATGGCAGTTCCGTGCCATTGGTGAAGGAACCCAGGATGAAAACGTTGTAGCATTGGCTTATAGATATAAATAAAACAGACAGGGGGTAAAAAGCCCCTTGTTTGACTTGACTTTTTTAGATTTTAATCTAAGCTATATATTTAATTTTTTATGGTATTGGTTATTCTATGATTGAACGTGGGAAAATAGCAGAATTAAATGACTTCTTTTTGCCTCTTTCAAAACGCAGGCAAAAGGTAACTTATGTCTATCGTATTACTGCTACAGATGGCAAGGTTAATGATTTTATTGCTAAGTACATTTCTTCTGCCAGAAGTAATGGTTTGCTTCTTGATGGTGGAATCAAGAATCCCGATACTTCCAATGTTCAATATTGTCTGAATGTTTTGGGCAGAGATTTCAAGCTTGCGCCCGCTTTTTTCCAGAGTCAAATTAAAACTCTGCTCAGATTAGACCATAACAAGTCTAAGCTGATTGGTGACCAGCTGTATGACTATTTCTTTGAACAGTCTAAAACTGGGAAGCAGCCTCAGAACCTTCTCGTTAACCTATATCTTAAGTTTATGTGCTGGTTTTATTGCAAATTTACAATGGTTGTCCCAAAACTTGGGCAAGATGCTGCCCCAAAAATTCTGGTATGGGATAAAACAAGCAAACACGAACTTATTTTTCTTGATATAATAGCCAAGCTTGGGGCTGATATCCTTTTTGTATTCCCTAAGGGCGATGCTTCTTATCTACCGCTAGATAAAGAATCTGTTTTCTCTGACCTCTACACAACTCAAGGTTTATCGCCTTTTAAACCAGATTTAACTTTGAGAAGCGTTATCGAAAATATTACTTTCGGTGGTGCTATCGATGTTGCTCTAAAGTCTAATGACAAATCCGTTCTAAATACCTGGGTAGATGATAAGTTTTTTACTTATAATTCTGCATTGACAGATTTTGCTTTGAGAAAACCTCCAGAAAAGGGTTTTGCTAACATTTTCTTTTTACAATATGGTGTAGAAGATAAATATTCATATAGTTCCAACCTTTCTGACTTTTATAAAAAACTGGTAAGTAAGCAGCGCAAGATGCTGATAGTCAATAACGAAATCCAGGGGGCAACTCCTGATGAAGTCTTCAGCATTGCACGAGGAAACTATAATAACGTTCAGCAGTTAGTTGCCGCTCTTTCTAAAAATATCACTTTCCCAAAGAGAAAAGATTTGGAAGAAATGATGAAGAAAGCTTTTGCAGAAGTTATATATGAAGATGCCAAACCATCTTTGAACAATATGCAGAAGCTTAACAATATTGCTGTTAATATTATCTGCTGGATGAAGCGCATTCTGCCTGACTTATTAGGCAGTTTAAAAATGCCTGAATGTGCAACCTTTATTTATTTTACTAATAAAAAGCCTAAAATTGCAGAAAAGATATTCTTCTCTCTGCTTGCTAAGCTGCCTGTCGACGTAATCTGCTTTTTCCCAGATGCTAAAGAAGATTATGATATCAGCCCCAAAGCTAAAAAAGTTCGATATGACGATATGCTTCCTTTGAGCTCTTTCCCTGCTGAAAATGGAATTATCCGCGAAATTACTTTTGCTGGTCAGGCTGAACAGGAAATAAGCCAGGTTCTGCATGTAGACGGCTCTTTTGTTACTCAGCAATATCAAAAAGCTAGAATAGTAACTCTTGATACCAGCTCTTTTGAAGTTCAATCTCTTTGGGGGCAGGAACTTAGATTCAGACAAGGCTTCTCTAATACTGATGCCGAAGTTTTTATTCCAACTATTTTCGCTAAAATGAATGGGGTAGAAGGCGGAAAAGAAAAACTGAACGAGTATTGGATAAAAATGAAAGAGCTTTTTACTCCTGAAACTACCGTTGTTTCGAGTTATCCATGGGTTAAGAACAATATAGGAAAACTAATGTCTGGAAACGCAACCAGATATATGGATATTCGTGGAAAGCTTCTGCTTAAAAATATCAAGAACAGTTCTGATTATAAATACGGGTTTATCGATTTGGATAAACAGAACTATCTTTTAGATAAAATCCAGGCTTTTCTTGATGCAAGAAGTCTTAGCGGTATGGGTAAAAATGGTAGAGAATATGCTGTTATAGGTATTCTATTAGACCTTCCCCAGGAAATACTTCTTAAACTTCAGGAATTTGATTTCACAAAGACGAATCCTAAATATATTTTTATAATAACCAACCGTTATTGTTTTTCTTTTGAGGAAACAGTTGTTGCTAATTTCTTGCATTTTTTAGGCTTTGATGTTTTAATATACACACCAACAGGTTTTGAATGTTTCGGTCCTTCACTTGTAAAAAGAGAGTATAAGACCTTTAAAATGGGTCCATATATCTTTGATTGTGAAGTGCCTGATTTCTCTACTCTTGAAAGACCTTCTATTACAAGACTTGTAGAATCTATATTCAGAACAAAACTGTGGTAAAGCTATTAATAGGAGTAGATTTATGGGTATCAATCTAGGTAATACCTCACCTTCACAGCAAACTGCTTCTGCTGTAAATGTTCAGACACAAGCTGCTTCAACAACTACTGATTTGGTTGAAGTTCCAACTTTTAATATGGAAGCTGAACGTCAGGCTACCTATGATATGCTTAAACAGTCTCCTGAAATTCAGGCTTTAACAAGTCAGATTGAAATAAACAATATTGAAACTATTACTGGTTTCGGTGCAGAAGCCGCAGAAGAAATATCTAGAGCCTCTGATACTGTTTTAAATGGTGTCAGTCTTCCTCAGCTTAATGAAAGCAGTGATTTGCTTGTATCGCTGAATAAGGTTATGGAACAGTTCCAACCTGATGAATTGGCTCCAAAAGAAGAATCTTTTTGGGATAAAATCGTTAATTTTTTCAAAGGTGGTCTAAAAAAGCAATTAGACAATATTCTCAGAAAATATGAAACCTTTGGCGGCGAAGTAGATAAGATTTATACACAGCTTAAAAAATATGAAACTGATATAAAACTAGCTAATCGGCAGCAGGAAGAACTCTATCAGGCTAATGTAACCTATTATCGTGAATTGGTCAAATATATCGTTGCTGGTGAAGCTGCTTCTGAAGAATTGACTAAAGTTATTCAAGATACCCAGGCTGAATACGAACGTACTGGTAATAATGAACTAATGTTGAAGCTCAATGACTACGGTAAAGCCAAAGAAATGCTTGACCAGAGAGTTGATGATTTAAGAAAGGCAGAAATGGTTGCTATTCAGTCTTTGCCTAGCATCAAGAATCAGCAGTATAACAATATGAATCTGGTTCGCAAAATCAATTCTGCTTTTATTATTACTTTACCTATTTTCAAGACTAATCTCGCCCAGGCTATTCAGATTAAACGTCAGAAACTTCAGGCAGATGCCATTGCCGCTCTTGATGAAAAGACCAATCAGCTTTTGACTCAGAATGCTAAGAATATTGCAACTCAGAGCAAGCAGATTGCCAAGATGGCAAGCGGTAGTTCAATTAAAATTGAAACTCTTGAAAAGAGCTGGCGTGAAATCGTTAATGGAATTCAAGAAACTCAGAGAATTCAAGAAGCAGCAAAAAGACAGCGCGAAGATGATAAGAAACGTCTTGAAGCTATTAAGGAAGACTTTAAGAAAGTTTTTGGTACACCCAATGTGAACCGTTAATATAATTTTGGAGGGTTAAGAAATGACTATTAATCTAAAAAAAGGTGGTAAGATTAATCTTACAAAGGAAAAACCAGGTTTAAAGAATTTGTTAGTTGGTCTTGGTTGGGATACTAACCAATTTGATACTGGTGCAGACTTTGACTTGGATGCTTCAGCTTTCGTTTGCGGTGCCAATGGCAGATGTCGCAGTGAAGCTGACTTCGTTTTCTACGGTAATCTTGAACACGAAAGCGGTGCTGTAATTCACAGTGGTGACAATAAAGTCGGTGGCGATGGTTCCGAAGATAGCGATGAAGAAGAAATCCAGTTGGATCTTTCTAAGGTTCCAAGCTATGTTGAAAAAATTGCTTTTACAGTAACTATTTATGATGCTGTTAAACGCAGACAAAACTTTGGTCAGGTTTCTAACGCCTACATCAGAGTTGTCGACAGAGATTCTGGCGAAGAACTTGTTAGATACGATCTCGGCGAAGATTTCTCTATCGAAACAGCTATTGTAGCCGCTGAAATATACAAAAATGGTGGAGAATGGCGTTTTAATGCTATAGGAAGCGGATTCCAAGGCGGTTTGGCAGCTCTTTGTAGACATTACGGCTTAGACGCTGATTCTGAATAATTTGATTGAAAAAAACTGTTTTGCTTAATAGCAAAACAGTTTTTTGTTTAATTTTGGTTACAAATATATGACTATTTATTTAAAAAAAAGCGAAAAGATTAATCTTAAAAAGAAAGAAAAAGAACCATTAGGTGAAATTCTTATTAATTTGAATTGGAATTCTAAGCCTAAGAATCAGGGGTTCTTAAATGGTTTATTTTCAGGTGGTTCTAAGGGGATAGATCTAGATTTAGCTTGTTTATATGAACTTAAAAATGGAGAAAAAAATGCTGTTCAGGCATTGGGCAATAGTTTCGGAAGCCTTTCTGGTTCTCCTTTTATAGCATTAGACGGCGACGACAGAACAGGTGAAAGTTCTGGCGGTGAAAACCTTAGAATCAACGGAAATATGATTTCTAAGATTAAACGAATATTGGTTTTCACTTTTATTTATGAAGGTGTTGCTAATTGGAAAGATGCAGAAGCTGTAGTTACTATTAAATACCCAGGAGCTGAAGATATAGTTGTCCATCTTGATGAATACAACACAGAATGCCGTAATTGTGCTTTGGTTCTCTTAGAAAACCAAAACAATGAAACTTTCAGCGTTCAGCGTGTAGTTAAGTTCTTCTCTGGTCATGAAACTATGGATAGAGCCTTTAATTGGGGTATTCGCTGGATTCCAGGAACTAAGGATTAAAAAATGACAATTTATTTGAAAAAAGGACAGAAAATAAACCTTTCCAAAGAAAAGAAGGGACTGTCAAAAATATTTGTAGCTCTTGGCTGGGATGAAGTTGGAAAAAATCTTAGTTTCTTTCAGCGTTTATTTTCTAACCCGGAAGATATCGACTGCGATGCTTCGGCACTTCTTCTTTCTGATGGAAAAGTTTCTGCTGGATATGAGGATATAGTCTATTTTGGCAATCTAAAGCATAAAACTGGTGCTGTTTATCATTCTGGTGACAATCTTACCGGCGCTGGTGAAGGTGATAGCGAAGTTATAAATGTTGATTTAAGCAGTCTTCCGAAAAAATATGACGGTGTTGTTTTTGTTGTTAATATTTATAAGGCTAGAGAACGTGATCAGCACTTCGGAATGCTAACTAATGCCTATATTAGAATTGTTGATGTTTCAACTAAAAATGAAATCTGTCGATATATTTTATCGGATAATTATGATAGAAAAACGGCTATGATAGTCGCTAAACTAACGAAGGAAAACGATGAATGGCATTTCGATGCCATTGGTGAAGCCACAAACGATAATAGAATAAGCGAAATGGCAGATAGATTTAGATAATCTATAGTATATAAAAGGAGTTTTATTGTGCAATTTACTGGTTTAACCGACAAAGAGGTTTTGGAATCGCGAGAAAAAAATGGCGCGAATGTTATTCCTGATTCAGAACCAACAACATTTTGGGCTGAATTTTGTGAAACTTTTAACGATCCTATGATTCGTATCCTGCTCGTAATAGCAGGTATTATGACTGTTCTTAGCTTTATTAAGATAGATGGTGAACCCTTAGCAGAATGGTTTGAACCTGTAGGTACTTTTGTTGCTGTTCTTATAGTTGCAACTGTTCAGGCAAAAACTGGTGTTGCTAGTGATACAAAGTTTAGAGAATTAAAAGAATCAACTGAAAAAGATAAATGTAAGGTATATAGAAACGGTCTAATTACTGTAGTTAACTTTGATGACGTAGTTGTAGGCGATAAAGTATATCTGCAGGCTGGTGACAAGGTTCCCGCTGACGGTGTTCTTATTGATGGTTCAATGAAAGTTGATAACTCTGCTCTCAACGGTGAAGCAGAAGAATGCAAAAAGACTGCTGCTGAAAAAGCTATGACTATTCCTGATGAAATTACTGGTGACGCCTTTGTTGATGCTCACTCTCTTTTCAGAGGCGTAGTATTATTTGACGGTGCTGGTGTCTTAGACGTTCAGAAAGTCGGCCTCAAGACCATGATGGGTAAAATGGCTGAAGATATGGTTGAACCACCTGATTCTCCGTTAAAAGTTAAACTTGGCAAACTTGCTGACCAGATTTCTACTTTCGGTTATTGGGGCGCTGCAGTAATCGTTATTCTCTATATGATTTACAACATTTATATGGGGAATAATCCACTAGTTCTTAAAGCAGCTGCTTCTGGCAATACTCTTGAACATATTTACTGGTTTAACGGTTGGTTGACTCTTGGCTGGGCTGGAATTTTCAAACAGATTGTTACTGCCGTTTCTTTGGCAATCGTTATTATCGTTTGTGCTGTTCCAGAAGGTCTGCCCTTGATGATTTCTCTTGTTCTTATGCAGAATACAGGCAAAATGCTTGATCATAACGTTCTTGTTAGAAAAGATCAGGGTATTGAAACTGCTGGTTCTTTGAATATTCTATTCAGTGATAAAACTGGTACTATCACCAAAGGTAAACTTGAAGTCGTTGACTTTATCGTTGGTTCTGGCAAGTCTATGAGCTTGGAAGACTATCGAAAGTGCAGCAAGCTTAAAGGTTTAATTGACCTTATTATTGGTAGAAATACCCAGTCTATGTTCGATAAAGACGACCATGTTATTGGTGGTAACATGACCGATCAGGCTCTTCTTAAATTTGTCGGAAGAGATGTTTTCGAAAATCTTGGAAACATAGAAAAATATAAAGTTACTGAATCTCAGCCTTTCAACTCTGCTAATAAATTCAGCCAGGCATTCTTAGCTGGTGAAGGCAAGGTATTGTATAAAGGTGCTCCAGAAAGACTGCTTGCTTGTGCTAAGAAATACTTAGACGAAAATGGCGAAGAAAAAGACATCGACCTTGCTGCTATTAATAAGAAGATTGATGAATTAGCCGCAAAATCTATGCGTGTTCTTTCCTTTGGTTATTCTGTTAAACCAATGGAAGAAAACAAGATTAACGATGACGTTATTCTCGTTGGCTTAGTTGCAATCAGAGACGACGTTAGAAAAGAAGCTGCTGAAGCAATTCAGGAAGTTATGAAAGCCGGTATTCAGGTTGTTATGATTACTGGTGACAGAAGAGAAACTGCTCAGGCTATCGCAAAAGATGCTGGTTTGCTTGTTAATGATACAGACAAAGTTCTTACTTCCGAAGACTTGAACAAGATGTCTGATGATGAAGTTAAGGCAATTATTCCTAATATCAGAGTTATTGCCCGTGCTCTTCCAACTGATAAATCAAGAATGGTAAGACTTTGCCAGGAAATGAATCTTGTTGTTGGTATGACTGGTGACGGTGTTAACGACTCTCCTGCTCTCAAGCGTGCAGACGTTGGTTTTGCTATGGGTAGCGGAACTGAAGCTGCTAAAGAAGCTGGCGAAGTTGTTATTCTTGATGATAACTTCAAGTCCATTAAAGACGCTATTCTTTACGGTAGAACAATTTATAACAACATTCTCAAGTTCTGTAAATTCCAGCTTGTAATTAACGTCGGCGCTGTTATCGTCAGTGCTATAGCTCCATTCTTCGGTATTGAAGAACCTTTGAAAGTAACACACCTTCTCTTCGTTAACCTGGTTATGGACAGCCTTGGTGCAATCATGCTTGGTAACGAACCTGCTCTTGAAAAATACATGCTTGAAAAACCAAGAAAACGTGATGAAAACATCGTTAGCAATGCAATGATGACTCAGATTATCATTATGGGTCTCTGGCTGACTATTGTTAGTTTCGTTTTCTTAAAGTGCAAATGGTTCTTGGATTTCTTTGGAAGCGAAGAAAAACTTCTCACTGGTTACTTCGTTCTCTTCATCTGGGCTGCTCTCTTCAACGGTTTCAATGTTAGAGATGAAAAGTTTGGTATTTTCAGCAATCTGAGCTTGAATCCTGGTTTCATAGTTGTTTTCATATCAATAGTTCTCATTCAGGCTTTGATTGTTAATGTCGGCTTGTTTGGCGATTCATTGAGCTGGGTAGGAAAGATGTTCAGCTGCGTTCCATTCGACCTCAAGGGTTGGGGCATTGTAATCCTTCTTGCTGCTACAATGATTCCTGTAGATATGATTAGAAAATGCTTCGTTAAAGATAAAAAATAATCTTTAAATAAAAAAAGCCGCGGTTCTGAATTTCTCAGACCCGCGGCTTTTTTTATTATCATAAGATTAAAAAACTTGCAAGAGACAAAAAAAGAGGGCAAAATATATTCATATAGATTTGTAGAGAACTTCACTAACAAAGGAAAGAAAAATGAATAAACTTGCTCGTGCTCTTTGGGTTTTGGCTGTTACTGGCTGTTTAACTCCCGTTTTTGCCGATGACATTAACATCTATTATGGACCAAAAGGCGGTTTTGCCAAGGTAAACAATACTCGCAAGTTTATTTTCAGCGATAAAAGCGAAAGAAAAGCTACCCTTTCTAATTCAATTATTTATAAATTCGATTCTCTTGAACCTGGCAGCACAGCTAAAATAGCTATGTATTCCATGAGCGATTTTAAAGCATTAGAAGCAATGGTAAATGCTGCAAAAGATAAAGGTGTTCATATAAAACTTCTGTTAGACGGTGTTCCTGAATGGACAAAAGAAAGTCGCGAGCAGATTACTGATATAGTCAGAAAAGGTGCTGAACAAGCAGAAAAAGAAGGAAAACCTTATGACTTCGTTCTTGCTTGCACTACTCAGGAAGCCATGAAAAGAGTAGGCAGAGAACAGACTTTAGAAGATGGCAAAGTTATTTATGGAACTATGCACGAAAAGTTTGGCGTGTTCTATAAGCCAGGTATGGCTGTTCCAACAAGCTGCTTCAACGGAAGTGCGAATATTTCTACTACTTCAGACCAGATTTATGGTGAAAACAGAGTATTCTTCGATGACCAGCCTGTTGTTGCAAGACAGTTTGCCGAAGAATTTGCCCGCCTTTGGAACGAGTATTCAACTCCTGTTTTCGGTAAGTGGATACCTGAACGCTTCATTGAAACCAACTATGTTCCTGGCTACGTTAAGTTAGTGTTTAACTCTGAGCCTGTTAGCGAAACAGAGCTTACAACTATAGATTCTGAACTCATTAAAGTTATTAACAGAGTTAAGGACGATGGTGGCTTGGACCTCTCTATGTTCAGCTTTACTAGAAGAGAACTAGCTGAAGCTATTTTACGAAGTGCTGCAAGACACCCGAAAGCCAAATTCAGACTGCTTTTCGACCATGCTCAGCTTGATGATGAAGACAAGACTCAAGGCAAGCTCGCTCCATGGCTTGAAGAAGAAGCTAAGAGGCGCAATATCAAAAACATCGAAGTCCGCTACAGATTCAGAAGAAATGCTTATGCTTACGATCCGCAGACAGACAAGGTTTGCTTAGTAAGCTACATGAGCCTTTTCCTGCATCATAAGAATGTAAGCATCAACAATAAAGAAATCGTTGTTGGAAGCTACAACTGGTCTGGTTCTGCCGAAAACATGAATTTTGAAAATATTATGATTTTCAACGGTGATAACCAGCATCATCAGAAGATTGTGGACGGCTTTAAGGCTGAATTCGACGTGCTCTGGAATTCCAGAATGCCTGAAATCTCTTCAGTAAAATATGTTCGCAAGGGTGTGCCTCAGACTGTAACCCTGAAAGGAGGCAAAGCTCTTCATGAAAAGCTCCTTAAAACCTTGAAGAAAAACAAAGATAATCAAGTTGTTCATTCAGCCCTTGCTAGAGATGCTTTTAAAACTTATGACGAATTAAAGAACGAAACCAAACTCAACGATCGCAAGTTAAATGCAGCTATAAAGGCTTTGACTGCAGATGGCTTCATCATTAAGTTAACTAAAAAAGACGTTGAAGGCTACGCTCAGGCTGACTAACATGAATACAGACGAATTATTAGATTTATTAAGAAACTCTCCTAAAAATGAGGGGTTATTCAACCCTTGGTGGGAAAACGATCCCGAAAACGATGATTTCAGCAATTCCTACGAAATCAGACAGCACCAGCTTAAAGCTTATTTAGGTGAACGTCTGGGAAAAGCCCATGTCCTGCTCGTTGGTGAAGCTATGGGCTATCAGGGCGGTCATTTCAGCGGTATCGCCATGACTTCAGAACGAATGCTGCTCGGTCATATGACCAAAAAGGGAATCAAGCCTGAAGATGTTTTTATTTCTGTGCTTCCGAGCAGAACCAGCAAAGAAGAAGTCCGCAAAGACGGTTTTAACGAACCCACCGCAACTATTGTCTGGGAACATCTTCTAGCTTCCGGCTTAGACCCTTATTCTTTCATTATCTGGAACTCGCTTCCCTGGCACCCATTTAATACCGAAAAAGGTATGCTTTCCAACAGAACTCCTAAAGATTCTGAACTGGCGGCCGGTCGCAAGATTCTAAAGGTCGTTATTGACATGGTTCAGCCTTCAACTATTATTGCTGTAGGCGAAAAAGCTGCTATTCAAATGGAAGAACTAGGTGTTCCCTATAAAAAAGTCAGACACCCTGCCAATGGCGGCGCAAAACTCTTCCGCCAGCAAATATCAGAGATACTAAATCTAAGAGCCTAGAAAAACAATCATTTCTAATGTATATTTATTTAAAATATTACAAGGTATTTCATATATAAATTTATAAATCAATCTGTGGTAAAAAAATGAAAAATATTATTATTCTGTTTTTTTCAATAGTATTTTTATTATTTTATATACTTAGTCCTGACAATACAGATAATAATAAAAATGTAATCAAAATATATTCTAATACGAATTCTACTGAAAATACAATTTGGCTTGTAAATACTGCTAAAAAAGCTGGTTTTAATATAAAAATAGATGACCAGACTGTTTTAAGGGGAGATGCTGCGGTTGTACAGGCTGCAAATGAAAACAGAGACGGAGATATTATTTTTGGCTTAAATGAAACCAGGTGGTCTCATATAGTAAACGGTTCTTATCCCAATCTTTCTTTATTAGATTGGAAGCCTACATGGGCAAACAAAGTAGGAAATTATTTATATGATAATAAAGCATATGGCTTAGTTGTTCAAAACATTCTTATGCTTTACAGAACTGATGAACTTGGAACCAATGGGAAAAAATTATCTTTTGAACATTGGGCTGATATTGTAAATTGTGGATATAAATGGTACAGACAAGGCAAGGTTGGTGGAACCACGAATTCAAATATAAACAATGCTATGCTTTTCCCATTTGCTAATCCCGACTCAAAGGCAGGCGGTATTGCTGTAGAAGGTTGGAAAACGCTATGGAAATATTGTTATAACGGAATTTATACAAAAGACAGTTATGGCTTCGATCCATTAAATAAAGGAAAAGTTCAGGTATCAACTTACTATTCTTCTTCTTTATATGGCAAAATAGATAATGCTGCACATAACTCTGATAATCCTTTAAGGGGTACATCAAAACCAATAAATTGGAATCTGGTAGATATAAAAGACGGCTCTTATTATGTTGCAGAATATATAGGAATATTAGACCGGAAAGACAGAACAAAAGAAGAAACAGAAAATGTAAAAGCCTTTGCAGAATGGTTTGGTTCAGCTCAAACTCAAGCAGAGTTTGCTGAAGAATTTGATACATATCCTTGTAATATAGATGCAGTAGATATGGTATATGATGAAAAACCTCAAATATATTTATTAAAGAATTGTGCATTTGAAATTGTTCCAAATACTAATATGAAATATTCAGAATATGTAGCAAAGCATAACAAAGAATGGACTAATATTATGACAAATCTGGGTTTTTATTGGTCTGATACCAAAAAGCCTCCCCAAGAACCAGACTGGGATAATCTTGATTGGGATTTGCTTTGCCAATCTGGTAATTAGAGTTAGGAAACAGCAATGAAATTAAAAACTATTTATTCTATATTTTGCTTCGTTTTATTTGCTTATTTATTTTTAGGCTTTATGGTTTTGCCTCTTTTTAATACTATTTCTCAGATTTTTACTGTAAAAAATGCAGCAGGTGAAACAGATTGTCTTTTGGTTTTCAAATTTCTTTATGAAGGAACCATGTCAGGATTTATTTTTAATTCTTTAAAATTAGCTGTAGCACTTGTTATTTGTGTAAATGTTATAGGGGTCTCAATAGTATTATTAACAGAATATTTTGATATAAAAGGGGCACCGATTTTAAGATTAGCTTATATGACACCTATGATATATTCTGGTGTTGCACTAGTTGCTGGCTTTCAATTTTTATATAATTCTGATGGAATTATGACTACTTGGCTTTGTAAAGTATTTCCATTTATAGATTCACAATGGTTTACTGGTTTTAATGCTGTATTATTTACTTTGACTTTTGCAAGCACAGGTAACCATTCTTTATTTTTACGAAATGCAATCAGAACCATAGATTACAGCACCATAGAAGCTGCAAGAAATATGGGCGCGGGACCATTTAAAACACTTTTGAAAGTAGTTTTTCCAACCATGGTCCCTACTCTTATTTCACTTACTGTAATATGTTTCACTACAGGACTTTGCGCTATGTCAACTCCTACATTACTTGGTTATGATTCGATTAACCCAGAAATAGTAAGACTTGCAGGTTCATCATCTATAGATGAAGCTTTTCCACAAGCAATAGCGGCGTTGTTGTCTATTATTCTGGCGATGTTTACAATCATACAATTAGTAAT
>JAFPZP010000039.1 GCA_017417215.1 Candidatus Rifleibacteriota bacterium
AGACCTCTATTCTCCGCACAAGGCTCGTTCCCTCAAAGTTTATTCGAAGGTACAAATTCACAGAGACCGCGGAGGAGAATAAGGTTGAGCAAGCAACTGTCCGCTTTTAAAGAAATTGAGACAAGAGAAGTCTACAAAATGACTTACGCGGCTTTCTTGCTCTCTGTTGTTTTCTCAGTAGTTGCAGGCTTTTCTGTAGTTTTCTTTGTTTCTGTAGTAGTTTTGTTTTCTGCAGATGGTTTTGTAGTCTTTTCAGAGTCGCCTGATGTATCTTTTTTCTGGGCTTCTAAATAACCAGAATCGCGATAATCTGTAGAATAAAAACCAGAACCTTTAAATATTACCGAGCTAGCAGACAAAAGCTTGGTGCCAACAGCACCACAGACAGGGCAATATTGCGGATCTGTGCAGCTCATAGAATGAAAAGAATCGAAAACCTTTTCACACTTAGTACACCGATAACTGTAGGTAGGCATTTTACCCTTCCTCCTGGCAACATTGCATAATAATTATAACTTCATAAAATGGTTATTTTGTGTAGCAAAGGGTATCACAATCTCGAATCTTCTTCAAGAATTTTATTGCCTTATTCTTTTTCTCTATCTTTTACGACAACTATGCAAAAACTCAATAAAATCAATTCTTTTTCTTATTCTTCAGTTCATCAACAAAAGCGTAACATATACCTAACATAAAACCAATGAATGTAATAAAAACACAAATACCTGTTCTTGCCGGTTTAGATTTTACTTTAGATATTCTAGGTCTGTCCACAATCTTAAACTGACTGCTTTCTTCTGCTTCTGCAATCTTTGCAATCTCATGCTGCTCATTTAAAGTCTCAAAAATTCTTTCTTTAATAGATAAATTCCTCTTAAGTCTGGCATACTCTACCATTATATCTGGAATTTCCTTTAACTCTTTTTCTAAGGTCTTTATTTTCGTATCTATGGCATTAGTTTTCCAGTCATTTACTTCTATTTCTTTCATAAGCTCCGATTTTTGATTCTTTGAATCTTCACTCTCTTTAGAAGCAAACTGCTTTAACAACCCAACAGTTAATTCTGATTCATTCTTCATAGCTTCCAATGAAGCCAGCTTATTTAAAGCCTTGGTATATTCCTTATCGAAGGAATAAAAATTATGCTTTTCCTGAAAAGTTTTTAATTCATTTTCACTTTTTTCTAAATCACTACTTACCTTTGCCAATTGATTTTCAATGAACTTTAACTTTGTTTTCTGAGGTCCATTCGAGAACTCATCAAGCTTTTCAAGATATGCATTAACAATATCAGCAGAGGTAGTTGCCGAAAAAGTCTCTGCAGAAATACTAATCAAATTATTATTAGCATCATAATTAATTAAAACTATTCTTTTGTATTGCTTTAAAACCTTATCAAATACAATTTCTGATTCATCAACTTTTGAATCACCAATTATTGCAGGATTAGTAGCTATCCCAAAACGATTGATTATGTATTCACTCATTGAATCACTTTTTAAGGAAGTGTTTAAAAGCGAAACTTCCCCCATATCTGGAAGCGATTCTATTTTGAATTTATTAAAAAAGCCGTTTAATGCACTGTAATTACTGTTTGAAAAAAGGTATACAGAGGCGGTAGATTTATATTTATTAGGTAAAGAAAGGGCATATATGACTGATAATATCCCTGCAATCAAGGTTACACTTAGAATCAGCTTCCATCTTTTGCAAATGGTTGAGTAAAAATCAGAAAACTTTATAATCTCATCTTCTTCATTTTCTCTTAAGGTTTCAATTTTAGAAATCTCTTCCTTAATCTCATTTTTAAGCTGTTCTTCGTTTAAATCAGTCATACACACCCTTACTCACAAGAGCTTAAGCTGCTGATTCAGCTTTTTCTTTGGCCTGTTTAGCTTCCTGTTCTTTGCGTCTCTTTACAAATTCAATTAAGAATGATAAAAAGACTGCCAGAACACCAGCACTTAAACCAGCCAGAATAACCATTATAGCTCTTTTAGGTTTTGACTTAAGTTCAGGAATTCTTGCCTGATCAATAACTTCAAACTGACTTCCTTCTTCAGCTTCAGTTATCTTAGCCATTTCATACTGTTCCATTAAAACAGCATTGAGTTTTTCTTTAACTTTAAGATTTCTCTGCAATCTTATGAATTCCAAAGAAATATCAGGTAAATTAGCAAGTTCTTTTTCAACTTCGCTAATTTCTTTCTTTATTGCTTCTGCTTTAGCTTCTTCAGCAACTTTCTGAGCTTCAACCTTTACAAGTTCCGGCACAGAACCAGAAGACTTCAACATACTCTGTTGCATTTCAAGAGAGATGGTAGAGTTCAATCTTTGAGATTCAAGCTGAGCCATCTTATCTATTGTTGCAGCAGTCTGTTTATCCAAAGCAAAAAGCTTATATTTATCCTGAAAAGCCTTATAATCATTTTCAGCAGCTTCAAGTTCTTTTCCAAGCTTTTCAAGCTGCTTTTCTATGAATAAACGTTTTTCTTTCTGAGGTCCTTTGGAAAACTTGTCCAGTCTTTCGATATAAGCGGTAACTATTTCAGCAGAAGTAGTCGCAGACATAGTTTCGGCTGATATTGTAATAAGACCTGTCTTAGGATCATTATCAATAGTAACAATCTTTTCCATCTTCTTCAGAAGACTGTCATAGACTATAGGTTTAGTTGGGTCTATTTCAACATTCTCGCCAATTATAGCTGGATGAGTAGCGATACCAAAGCGATTGATGATATACTGACTCATTGTCGCGCTTTTCAAGTAAACGGTCAGATAATTGGCTCCGCCGCCACCGCCACCTAATCCCATCAAGCCAGCCATTGGAAGACTGCTCATCAAGCTAGAAAGAGCTCCGCCACCACTGGAAGAATGGACAAATATTGTTCCAGACGACTTGTAGTAATTAGGCATAGTCAAAGAATAGCCTGCTACAGCTACTGCAACAATAATAGGCAGGAAAATAATCAGCATCCAATGCTTCTTTAATACTGCTAAAAGCTCAAAAAGATCTATTTCGTCTTCTTGAAGCCCCATCATTATTTCGCGCTTAAGAAGCTCTTCTTTTACCTCTTTTTTAAGCTGTTCGGTATTTATTTCTGAGTTAGCCATTTTTATTCTTCAATAATTTCTACGTTTGCTCTTGGCAATGTTAATTCTTCGCCAGACTGAGTTTTAATCTTAACTACACGAACTTTTGCTTCTGTTTTAATAACTACTGGCTGTTCTGGCAATTCAACAACTGTAGCAACTTCACCAAAGTGTGGTTCACGAATGATTCTGACAGGACTGCCGACATTCATACCGGTATTCTTGCTGACAGTTTCTTCTTTGCCTTCTTTTGTTGCCAAAGGAATAACTACTTCAGGTCTGATAACACCAGCACGAATCTGGGTTGCACCATTGATAGAAGTCTTCATTCCAACAGATTTCTTCAAAAGTTCATAAGTCTTCTTAGCCATCTGAATTTTACCGAAACCTTCGGTAACAACCAGAGTTATACCTTTTTCTTCTGTTCCTGTAATAGCAACACCAAGGTCATAGCCTAAGAATTCTTTCAAATCTTCTGCGTCATAACCACCGACGACAACGCCCTTTACACCTACTTCAACAGCTCTATTTAAAGCTTCAGCAGTTACTAAAGAGCCGCCAACGATTATTTTGCCCTTGTGTTCTATCTTAATATCATCTTTATCAAGAACAGCATCAGGAGAAGGTGAAACCATTACCAATTCACCAACCACTTCACCGCCGATACCGAAAATACCTTGAATATATGTTGCAACGGAATTGATTTTTACACCTTCTTCAGGGTAAACATCATCAACTACGCCATCAATATAAGCATGAACTTCTACAGGAATAGGAGGTTCACGTAATATTGCCTGACCTGTTGCAGTAGAGAGGCTTTCAACGCTTCCAGTAATCGGAGATTCAATAGTAGTCTTAAAGAATCCGAAGAAACCGTTGGTTTCGGCAAGAACATCACCTTTTTTTATCTGGCTGCCTTCTTTTACTTTAAGATAAACATTGATTTCATTGGCTTCACAACCTAATTGTCCAGCAAGATTTAATGGATAAACATTGCCAGGTAAGTCTGTAGCAGCAACTACGGTTTCAGCAGTTACTTTATCGCCTTTTTTAACTTTTACTTCACCCTTAAGCGGAAGCTTTCTATCTTTCTCAACCAATGTCTTAGAAACGATTTTAAGACCGGGTGTATATGCACTAGCCATTATTAGTTATCCTTTCTCTTAAAGCCCAGGGTAAAGGTTCATAGCCTTATACCAGGATTTAACAACCTTGACTCTTTCAGAATTATCTTTTGGCAGAGTAAATGGACGACCACGAGTATCGAATATAACACCGACAACGCCGCCGTGAACTTCGCCTTCAAATTCTTTACCATCGCCATTACCCATATCAAAACCCCATTTTGGTTTGACATGAATCTTAGCAACTTCGCCGATTGCTAACGGGATAACATTTAATTCGCCGCCGTTTAAGGTTTTGCTAATCTTTTCGCCATTTGGCATAGTCAAAGTAAAGTCAAGAACAGGTTCATCTTTCTTTACTACACCAGTCGGAGATACACAGGTTCCTAAGTAAATCAAACAGTCTCTTTCAAATACGCTTAAAGCAGCTTCTTCCTGAACTGTGGCAAGAACACCAAGCTGAGGCATCATAAAGATTGAGTCAACTGTTAATTGTGTAATACCTTCTGGCAGGAATGCGTCAATAAGCATCATTGCAGTCTGCTGACGTCTTGGAGCATGAGAAAGAACACCACCTGAACCGATAAGCATATTCAAATCTTTCAAGTTAACAAGGCTTTCACCTGTCATAGTCTGATCGAATACATCGCCGATAGTTCTTTCCTGCTGAACACCCTTCAAACCAACAGCCAATGAACGATGCTGGTCAAAAGAAAGTCTCAATGCTTCGCGAGCACAAGCCTGTTCAACGATTAATTCTTCGATTAATGAAGGAATTGTTGTAGGACGAATCATTTTGTTCTTAACGCGGTTGCGTAAGTCTCTTTCGTCCATTTCAAAAGGAACCCAACGCATAACGTTTTCAAGACCTGCTTCAGCAAAAACATTACTGATAGAATAACTCATACCATAGTTTGCAGAAACTGATTTATTGTATATACCTTTGAAAACGCTGAATACGTCTGTTGTTGCACCACCGATATCTGCACCGACTACAGTTATACCTTTTTTCTTAGAGATTAACTGCATGATATCACCAACAGCACCAGGTGTTGGCATAATAGGAACGTCTGTAAGTTCCATCAAGTGCGGATAACCAGGAGCATGGCTCATAACGTGTTCAAGGAATAGATGCTGAATCTTCTGTCTTGTAGGCATAAGATTTTCTTTTTCCATTGAAGGTCTTAAGTTATCTGTAATATCAAGTGCAACCTTATTGCCCAATGCAGTCTTAATCTGTTCTCTGGCTTCTTTATTACCAGCATAGAGAACAGGCAGTTCATAACCAATACCAAGACGAGCCTTTGGACTTGCTGCTGCGATAATTTCAGCAAGACCGATTACCTGCTTGGTATTACCGCCGTCTACACCGCCAGACAAAAGAATCATATCTGGTCTCAGATGTCTGATTCTTTGAATCTTCTGGTGTGGAAGTCTGCCATCGTTAGTAGCTAAAACGTCCATAACGATTGCACCAGCACCAAGTGCTGCACGTGTTGCAGATTCACCAGACATAGTCTTAACTACGCCTGTAACCATCATCTGCAAACCACCACCAGCAGAACTGGTTGAAACGTAAATATCAACGCCTTTATTATTTTCAAAAGGCTTTATAATAGCTTTACCGTCATCTGTGAGTATCTGACGTCCGGCTAATTCCTGAACTTCAGCAACGGCATTTAATACGCCCTGAGTAACATCTTCTACAGGAGCTTCAACTGTTGTTGGAGCTTCACCGCGAACAATCAAGCGAAATACGCCATTGCGTTTTTCAATCAGAATAGCCTTCGTGGTAGTACTACCGCAGTCTGTTGCCAGAATGCTTTGAATCTCACTCTTGCTCACTAGATACACCTTCCTTAGTTTCTTTTTTGTTTAATTCAAAGTCTTCGATGGCAGTCATAAGCTGTTCAATTCGTTTTCTATCACCAATTACAGCTTGAAACTTTTCCATCTTGACCGGGTCAAATATCATATCAATTAAAGGCCCGAAAATCATTAAAGCACTTTGCCCCAAAAGTGACAGAGGCTTAATCATTTCCAGGGTCATAACTGCTGGAGCTGACATATGTTTGTCTACAACCAATTTTGCCAAAGTATTAATAAATTCATCTAGTTCTTCTGATGAAAACTTATTGCTTACTTCAACATCATCTGGCACTGTCCACATTCCCATAATGTCAGCTTCCAATCGTTAAATCTTCGTCATATTATATGTAGCCAGTCATGTAACAGGAAACTGAAACGACCGATCAACAAAGAAATACGACCCATAACAGTTGCACCAAAAGATGCACCGAAGCTTATCATCAAAACCCAGATACCTATTTTTGCCAAATTGCCGTAAACAGGTCCTCTATGTTCTGTACTGAAGAAGAAATAGAAGAGACAGGCTATAGAACCTACTACTAATACAATATTAGAGAAGCTCTGCCAAATATTACCAGAAACGATAATAGGTTTGATTGCCTTTGCTATTTGTGGAATCAAATACTGTTGAGTTGATGTAACAATAGTCAAACCAGTTGATACACCCATAACAAAAGCTACTGTAAATCGGCTTACCCAGGCAAGCTTCTGAGAAAATCTGAGAAGCATCAAACATCCAAGAATACCAGGAATAATCAACCAATAGTCTGGTGCTGCACTTGCGGCTTCACCACTGGCAAAAGCTGCTGGGAACAACTTTGCTAACAGATTTGGTTTCAAAACCTGATGGAAATATACAACAGATAAGTAATAACCGGCAGAAACACCTACGAACAATGATTCTGCGAATCGGTAAAATGGATTATCCTTGTAAAGAAAGCTGAAACAGCAAAGAGTAATAAAAGCACCAATCCAAATACTAATTAATTCAACCATTTTTATTCTCCTCCTGATTAAGCTTTCTTTTTGTGCATTTTGCGATTTTCAGCAATAAATGCAAGGTTACCAAGAATAATGAATATCATGATAACCAGATGTGCAATAGACTGAGGAGACATACCTGCACGCCCTTCGCCCTTATGATCGACAAGACTTTCATATTCGGCAGCACCGGGTAAACCACCTATCATACCTACTAACTGACCAGTCTGTAGATAAGTAGTGAATCTTGGGATATTAACAGAAGTGCAGCCTGCTGCCATTGGTCTCTTATGGAACATTTCATTAGAGATGAATGCTTCAATACCATTGGTACCTGCAGTATAACTGATGATTAAAGCAACATCATTCATACTGAATCTCTTACCATTAGCAGTCTTGAATATTTCCATATTGTCTGTTGGATTACCGTCTTTATCCTGAGGATAAGGTCCCATAAAGTCAGTACAAAGATTCTTAACATGGATAATTCCACCTGGCTTGTAACCAAGGATTACATAGTCTTTTCCATTTTCAGGATCTATTTTGCAACCCTTAACCAGCTTGTTTTCTTTATTATACTTTTCAAAAGTATTTTTATGTATTTCTTTTGCTTGAGTAATACATTTTTCAGCAATTTCATTACCTACTGGCCAGTTGCATCCAACTATAGGTTTAATATTTCTTCTGAACATGTGGACAAATATAGCAATTGCCCCAGGCCCTAATTCTGGTTCTGCTGCAGGGTCAAAGTCGAAAGAAAGGAATACTCTGCTTCCTGGTTCTAATGATTCGATTTTATTATATATACCCTTAACTGCTGCTCCAGGATAAATAGGCAGTTCAAACTTAAATACCATTGGAAGAATAACAGATAAAGCAACACAAAGGTAAACCCATCGACGGTCAAGGTTTTTAAGTTTCAAGAAAATATCCATAATTATGCTCCTCAACCTTCTCCGCCAAGATGGCTTCTTTCAACACCAAATATAATCTTAAGTGATGAAGAAATATAACCAAGCATAGCACCTATAAGAATAGCACTCTGAGCTGCTGAGCTCGGGTAGGAGATGATCCATTCTTTTATAGCTGCAATGTCTAAGTATTTACCAATCAAAGGAATATAAGCCAATATGTTAGAAATCATATTTCCTAATGGAACATTTCCTAACATAACGATAAAAGCTGAGAACATAAGCAAACCAGCTTCCTTTGATTTGATTCTGAAAGCTCTGAATGATGCAGATGCAACGAAGAAAGCCAGCAAAGCGAACATTGTTGATTGGGCTGATTTGAATACCCCTTCAAACATAACTTGCTGCAAAATAGTAACTTTACTCTTAAAATTACTTTTTAATCTATCTGCTGATACTTTAAATGTAATAGCATTTCCATCTTTGTCTTTTTCAGTTGGATTTGCATTAGCATCAACACGGCAGACAGTAGCAATCTTTGCTCCTTCTTTGGTAAGAGTTATAAGTTCAACTCTAACATCTTCGTCACTGAGCTTATTATCAGCCAAAAGCTTATAGGCATTTCCTTCTTTAACTTCTTTGTCTAATTCAGGCCAAGAACCGGAAATCATACCTAATATAGCCATTCCAAAAAAGCCGACCAACAAAACAACTGAATAACCCCAGCCGTTTTGCTTACGTGCTATTTTCTGGAAATTGAAGCGCAATAAGCTGAATGCACCGAGAATCATTGTAAAGGTCATAATAATCTGAATCCACTGTGGGAATATTTCTTCCAAAGATTTAATTCTAGGAAGAGCTGGTCCACAGAAGAAGGCCATAATCATTATGATGCCTGATACAAAGGTTATAAGCAGAGGTAATGTTCTTTTAACAAATAGCATCTTCTTTATTTACCTCCCTATTTCAAGTATTCCATAAATGTAGTCGCCGCAGTACCAAAACCGATCTTCTGACCATAATCTGTTGCGGCTATGGTTTCAAGTAAGGTGCCGATTATAATAGCAACAATAATTACTACTTTAACCATATCCTGGCCCTTCAAGGAACCTACTTCACGAGGATTCTTAGACAAGTAAGCAGAAGCAGCGAAAAGTTCTTCACCAATCAATGTATAGTCACAAGCTGCAACAAAGAATGGAATCTGAGAAGGTTCTGCTGTACCTGCAATCTGTATAGCCCCGATAGAGTTACCAGTTTCTGCAAGAATCAATGATTCAGCGTAGAATGTTCCAAGATAGAAACATGCAGCGGGCTTATCTCTCATCATAATACCGCCGACACCTGCAACATAACCGAACTGGTCGTCTGTCAAGTAGTTGATTCTGTCTGGTCTATATGCATCTACTCTGCCTTTTTCCATATATGCCTGTTTAACAACTTCTTGAGCAACAGACATAACAAAGCTTCTTGTCATTGGAGAATAGAGGTCTGTATCGTATTCAGCGGTTTTTCTTGCAACATGGCCAAGAATTGTAACCCCTGCAATAGTCTGAATATCGTCCATATCCATAATACCAGGAACATAAAGAACACCGCGACCCATTTCTGTAGCACGACCTACAGCATCTTCAATAGCAGAAAGACCGCTTATTCTTCTGATGAACATTTCTCTGCCGCGTTGAGCCTGGAAAGTATAATATGAAACAAAAGTCAAAAGAACTAATATAACAGCCAATGTTGAACCACGACTGGTTTCAAAATAATACAATTCTTTTGGCTTGTCTTCTGCAGTGGCTTCAGCACCTTCTGCCAAACCTTTTTCAGATACTTCCTGTGCTTCGGCTGGAGCTACTTCTTTTTCAGCAACTTTAGCTTCAGTGTTATTAGCAGTATCAACTGCAACAGCAGCAGTTTCCTGCTTAGCAACAGGTTCTTCTACAACAGGAGTTTTATTTTCAGCTTGAGCTGCTTGAGTAGCTTCAGCAGATGTAACAGCTTCATTCTTGGCTGAATCAGAAACCATATTTACTGGTGCTTCTTCTTTTATAGCTTCAGAAACAGTTTTTGCCTTGTTTTCTTCTGTAACTGATTCTGAATCCGCATTAGCTGCAGGAATAACTTCCGGCATTACTATAGCAGGTGAAGAATTAGTATCTACAACAACTTCATCTGCTGGAGATACTTCTACTGATATGGCTTTTCCAGATGTATCTGGATTTTCAGCCGGAACACTAGGTTCTGATACTTCTACAGATGCTGGAATTGCATCTTTAATGTCTGTAACCTCTACAGATCGATTTTCAATCACTTTTTCAACTGTCGAGACAACAGCAGGAACTACTGCTTCGCTGTTTGTAACGGCAGATTCAGAGGTTGAAACAGGCACAACTTCGCTCTGAGCAAACAGAGTAAAAGTTGATACCATACAGAGCACCGCAACCATAAGGCTTAGCAGTTCTCTGGGCGGTCGCCTTAAAACGCTCATGGATAAACCTCCATCAACAAAATATGGAAAAATTATAAATCACCCTAACATTAAGTGTCAATAATTTTTAGGGTACAGCTCTATCCTCTACCCTCACGTAAAGAAAGAGCAGCACTTAAAAGTTTCTTGCTGTATTCGTGCTTAATATCTGTAAGTAAAGAATCAGCTTTTACTTCCTCAACAATTTCTCCATGATATAACAAAATAATCCTGTCTGAGATTTGTCTCACAACAGCAACATCATGAGAAATAAAAATCATCGAAAGTCCGCGTTTTTTCTTTAACTCCATCAACAATTCCAAAATCTGTGCCTGAACAGAAACATCTAGTGCCGAAACAGCTTCATCCGCAATAATAAGTTTCGGATTCAAAATCAAAGCTCGGCATATGCCTATTCTCTGTCTTTGTCCACCGCTGAACTGTGACGGATACTTATCAAGGGCATCTCTCGTCAACCCTACTTCTTCAATAGATTTTATTAAAAAATCTTCTACTCCCCCATCGGGCTCTACTTTATGAATATTTAAAGGCTCTTTCAAAATCTGCCTGACATTCATTCTTGGGTCTAAAGAGCCAAAGGGGTCTTGAAAGACCATCTGCATCTCTCGTAAAATTTTTAAGCGATCTAATCCACTGGCATTCAATATATCTTTACCCAAAAGGCTGGCATTACCAGAATCAGCCTCAATTATTCCCATTAAAACTCTGGCCAGAGTAGACTTACCTGAACCTGATTCCCCTAGAATACCAAGTATTTCCCCTTCTTTAACCGAGAAAGAAACATTTTTCAAAGCAGTTACTTTTTCAGGTTCTTCTTTTTTTATAAACTGTTTAATCTTACTGGTAAAACTTTTCTCTACAGTAAAGCTTTTACACAGATTTTCAACCCTAAGTATTTCTTCTTCCATTTTTATTTACCCTTGCCCTCACCCCCTTTATTAAAGGGGGAAGTCAGCGATAGCTGACAGGGGGATTTTAATTCCTAATTCCTAATCCCTAATTCCTAATTCCTAATTCTATATCTTCCAGCACGCAACGCAATGATTTTCCCCAACCTGCTTTAATACAGGTCTTTCAGAAGAACATTTATCAAATACTCTCTTACACCTGTCAGAATATACACAACCCCAGGGTTTGCTATCCGGAGAAGGCAATATTCCTTCGATTGATTTAGGTAGCTTGCGTTCCTTAACTAGTCTAGGCAAAGCAGATATTAAATCAGCAGTATAAGGATGTTTCGGATTATCAATAATTTCCTTGGCAGGACCTTTTTCTACCAGATTTCCACAATAAAGCACAGCAATTTCATCAGAAATACTTCTCAAAACCCCTAAATCATGACTGATAAACAGCATACTCAAACCATTTTTATCAATCTGATTCCTCAGTTCTTTGATTAGTTCTATCTGTAGCTCTGCATCTATTGCCGTAGTAGGTTCGTCTGCTATGATTAGTTTTGGCTCCATAACAAGAGCCATAGCCATCATGGCTCGCTGCCTCATTCCACCACTAAGCTGATGCGGGTAAGAATCCAGAAATTTTTCTGGTTCTTTAAACCCAGACCTTAAAAGCGCTGCAATAACTTTTTTTTCAACTGTTGTTTTAGTAGCTAGAGGGTCGTGTGCATAAACCACTTCGCCAATCTGTTCAGAAAGCTTCATCAATGGGTTCATTGCAGTCATAGGTTCCTGAAAAACAAAACCTACCTTATTGCCTCTGATTGTATTCAAAACCTTTTCTGAAGCATTTGTGGTTTCTTCACCGTCAACAAATATATGCCCTTCGCTGCTTTTTATTGAAGCTTTGGGAAGAAGCCCCAGAATACTCATTGCCAGAACAGATTTTCCTGAGCCTGATTCACCAGCTATTCCAAGACAGGTTCCCTTTTTAATTTCGAGATTGATATTCTCTAAAACAGGCAAATCCTGACCATCATTACCAATTAATGTTAAACTGTAATTTTCTATTTTAAGCATCTTTTATAAGTTCGAATCGTCTTTGCCAAACATCAGCTTCCAGTCAAAAACATCATTCCACAAAGCATTATCTGATTTTATGGTCTTTACTGGAGTGCCATGAACCATAGCCATATTGCTTGGTCTCAATAAAAATGCGCAGGGACAAAGTTCAGATAGTTTTTCATTGACCTTTTTATAGGCATTAGACTTGTCTTCACTAGTAACAGCCATATCTAATAAACCAAGATTACTATCAAGTTCTTCATCACTTATGCCAGTAAAATTAAGGCTATCCAAGTCTTCTGACTTCTTAGTATAGAAGAGAGACTTCATGCTGCAGTCTTTACCAATATGATAGCTTAACAAAGCTGTATCATAATCACCCTTTTTAAGTTTTCCTGAAACAAATTCGTTCCAGTTAACAATCTGAATTTCTGCTTTTATTCCAGCATATTTCAGTCTTTCAACCATCTTTTCAGCAATCATTCGGCGACTCATACTGTCATTGTTTACAAGTATTCCAAGAGTAAACGGATTTCCATTAAATTCTCTGAAACCGTCATTATCTTTGTCTGTTAAACCAGCTTCTTCAAGAAGTTTTTTGCCTTCATTCAATCGTTCATCAGCATTTACACTCTTTGAATCAACTGGCAAAAGATTATCGAACAGTTCTATGGCTCCATTGCCAAAAGTCTGCATTGCTACATTTCTATCCATAATCAGATTAAGTGCTTTTCTAATCTTTATATCTTTCAGCTTTTCATTCTTTGTATTGAAAACCCATGTAAGAACCGCAGGATTCTGATAATGAACATAAACAATATTGTCTACACCAAGATTTTGAAGTTGCTCTGCTATCATTGACGGAGCGGTCATCCAATCATATAAACCTTCTCTGAAATCACTGATAGTCTGTTGAAGTTCAAAAGAACAAATAATTGCAATCTTTGGTCTTGAAGAACCTTTGCCATCAAAAAAATTAGTATCAGGTTCCAGCAACATATATTTATTCTTGTCTTTATCGTTGTCTACTACTTTATAAGGGCCTAAGCCAACAGGTTTAACAATAAATTTATTATAAGCTTCTTCAACTGTTCCGCTAGCTATCTTATCCTTGCTCAGAATATGCTCTGGTAAAATGCCTGCACAAAGCATATCCAAGTATTTTATAGAATTGCTTGAAAATCTGATTTCTAAGTTGCCTGAATCATTTTTTATAGACTTAATACCCTTGGCTGATTCTGAATAAGGGCTATTTTTTTCTGGAACTTTCATTTGTTCTAAACTGTATTCAAGTTCAGAAGGCTCAAATTCTTTTCCATCATGCCATTTCAAACCCTGTCGCCACTTCCCTTTTAAAACGAGCTCTTCACCATCTAAACTGGTTTCATAGCTTTCTAACAAATAGGGTTCATATTTTCCATTACTTGCTTTTCTTAATGGAGATGCATAAACAAGGTTACAGAACATCTTGTCATGTTCCATTTCAGCAGCTTTTATTGGGTCTATTTCTTCTGGGGAACCATAAAAACAGAGTTTTACAACTTTCCCACTTTTATCTGCCATTAACTGTTTATATTTTTCTGGGATTTCCTTTTTCCCACAGCCAGATACTCCGAAAATACAGCAAATCGCCAAAGCGAACAATAGAACTTTTTTATTCATACTATTAACGACCATTATATTGTTAATACCCCTTAAGACTATCCAATTCTTTTAGTATTTCTGACCTTAGATTTTCAGGACAGTTAGTTGAAGCAGCAGCCTTTTCAAAATGCTCTTTAGCTGCTTTAAAATTACTCATTTTCTTATATACAAGCCCTAAATCACGATGATAAATTGGACTGCTTGGATTCAGATTTAAAGCATCAGTCAAAGCTTTTATTGCAGAATCATAGTCTCCTAAATTGAAAGAAGAAATACCAATAACATCAAGCATTGTTGGGTCATTGGGAACAGACTTATTAACATCTTTTGCTGCATTTAAAGCTTCTACCCATCTGAAATCCTGTGAATACAAAATAGCTAAAGTAGCATTAGCCTGTATTCTAAACTGTTCGAATTTTAAAAGCCTTTTTAGATACTTTTCAGCATCTAGTTTCAATTCTTTCGGGTCATAACCATATTTTCTTACTTCTGAATATCTGGAGAGGTCAGCCGCTATTTTACCAGCATATAAATAGTAAATAGAACGGGCATCACCAGCGGTCATTTTTATGCCATTCTTTGCTTCTTCATAAGCTTTAGGGAAATCCTGCAAAACATGGTAATAGATATGCATTTTTCTGAATACAATGGAATGATAAGTTGAACGAGCATTGAAATTGATATTTCTCCATGCTTTTTCTGCATATTGAAAAGCAATTTGTGGAGCTGTCTTTATTTCTTCTAATAGCTGGGTAATCTTATTTACCATTCCGCTTGAGCCTTCATTGAACATTTGACGAATAACAGCCATAGACTGCTGGTCTAGTCTTCCTGAAGCCAAAGCATTTTTAAAACCCATAAGACTATTATAAAAATTCTGGGTTCCATTCATTTCATACCAGGAAGCCAGTTTATTGTATGGGTCACCTGGCAATGGGTCTAATGAGATAGCTTCTAACAATAATTGTCTTGCTTTTAATGAACCAATCAAATCATTAGATTTATAGTTCATCAGCATTTCTGCTTCACGAACCTTTGTATCTGCAGTCCAGCAACGAAATTCATGAATAATATTTGATGTGGCCCCAAAAATAGAAACAATAACAAAAAAGATACAAAGTTCATTCTTCAAACCACGTATTGGAATACGCTTTAACGGAGATTTAAAGAAGTTTGTTTCTGTTAAAACAGGAACAACAGAAAGGAAGATTACAGCAAAAACTGCTGTTTCTATTCTATGGAACGGGAAATCTGGTAAAGCTGCAAATAATTGAGCTACAATTCCAGCTCCTAAAGCAATTATCAGAACATGGTCGCCGTTCATTCGATCATCTTCTTTTAAGAAGATATCTCTTCTTAATGAACTTTGAATAGAACTGAAAAACCGCTTAACCAGGAATAAAAACAAAATCATCCCAACAATTCCTAGTTCAGAAAAAATCTGTAACCAGTCATTGTGAGCCTGTCTGAAAGTAACCGCAGTAAAGCTTTCTTTGTTATTATCTGAAAAAACTGTGCTTTCTCTTAAAGGGAAGAAATGTTTAAAAGAACCAAAGCCCTGACCTAACCACAAAGATGCAAAGCTTTCTTTAAATGCCTGATTATTTCCATACCATACCCACATTCTTTCGTAGGTATTGCTTACTAGTCTGTCTAATGTGAAAGTAAGCTTTATCTTATCCCACATAGATTCAGATTTTATCGTTACTGCAGAAACAACCAATCCACCAATAAAAAACATAAGAATGATTCCAAAAAATATTCCATATTTTCTTATCAGCTTGAAACCTTTGTCGTTTATTAAGGTCATTATAAGCATAAACAAAATGCCTACCGCAAGACCTATTAAAGCTGCGCGGCATCTTGTAATATAAAGGCCGTAAAGCAACCAGCCGAAAAGGCCTAAAGAAACCATCTTCATGATTATATTTCTGTAGTAGAAGAAGAATGCCAAGGGCACAAAAGCTACGAACATTGCAAATGTTCCTAGATAGTTTCTGTTTCCAAAAGTTGAAACAACAGACCCCATAGCATAATCAGGGCTGGCAAGCTGCGGGAATAACGGTATATAATAGCCGTTCGGGTCATATTGCTTGGCTAATACCTGTTCCTTTACATAGTGAATTCCATCAGAATCAATTTGGAAATAAAAATTATAAGTTTCCATAAAACCTATAGTTGCTGTAGCTAACCCGGTAAAAACAACAACCCAGAGCAACAACTCAACCTGCCACCTGCTCCGGTATACATTTGCTATAATAGGGAATAGCAACATAATAAGGAAAACACATCTCAAATCTCTAATTGCTGATATGCCATTATAATTCCATATTACGGAAACAGCCATAAAGCCGAAAAACAATACAAGAGGCATATCTAAAGAAGTCTTAGCTAAGGCTACTTTATCTCCATATAAACCAGAACCAAAAAGTCTGGCACAAAACAAACCACCTATTACTCCTAGAAAGGCTCTAGAAAAGAATTCCTTAGGAGTCAAAAAGTTTTCTGTAGTCAATCGACTATATAAAAACGGCATTACAAGAACAAATATCAATGTTCCTATATATATTAACCATTCTGTACTAGAAAGGTTCGCCTTTGTTTCATTCTCTGATTTTTTAAATAAATTATGTAAAAAGTCTTCTAAAATACCTAAAAATTCGGATTTGTTTTCCTCTGTGTATATCTGTTCGTCACTCATTTTTTTATTATCTGCCTTTTATTACTATCCAATCAACAGGATCATAGTTTTTAGTACCATTAGCTAATCTGTAATTGCCATCTGGCAATTTAACCCAATCTCCTATTATACTATTTTCTGGGCATATTCTTATTGTTGAAGAGCCAGGATTAAAAGCTTTCTGTAATTTATCTACATCCCCACAGCCTTCAAATGTTAGTAATATATATGAACTTGAAGCAGGGAAACTTGCTACAGCATCAAAACAACTAACATCAACATCTGGAGAAAACCATAACGCTCCAGCTGTTGGAGTAGCTATGCCATTAGATTCACCAGGAACAAGTCCTAGATTATTACCTAAAGTATCATTGACACATCTAGAAAAATCTAACTTTAATTTATCATATTTGCTTATGCAGTTGTTATTGTCGTAATCTATCCATGTAGCTTTCTGCAAAGTTAACGCAGGCTTATATTCAACTTTTATATCGTCATAATCATCAGTAAAATCTGGACCATCAGACCAAACCATACCCATTACCCAGTCAATCTTGTAATCTCTGCCCCAAGGGTCTCTTGGTAAATCCTGAAGATAATTACCAATTAAATATCTCAGCTCATTATGCTGGAAAGGCAGTTCTTCCATAGTATCATGTTTAATCAGTGCTTCTTTAATTATATCTAGCTCATGCTGAGCTTTGGCAAGTTTAGCCTGCTTTATATAATCCTGATAGTAGGGGAGAGCAACACCGACAAGTATTGCTATGATAGTAATGATTATTAGTAGTTCTATTAGAGTAAAAGCTCGTTTTTTCATATTAAATCCTTATTGAGCAGCTTTTAGCTTAATGCTTGTATCACTAGATTTGTTCGGAATGATTGTTCCGTTATCAGGGAAATAGTCTTCTGGCTGAATCTTATCGTCTTCATAAAGCCCCAAACCTGATGGAAACTTACCTATAATAGAAGCTTCCGCTGTATCATAGAATGTAGATGAAGCCACTATATTGTCGCCAACTTCCATGTCGGCATTGGGACAAATCTTAATTCTTACCCAGTTGTTGCCTCTAGGGTGCTTTCTACTTCCTACGGCTAGGCCAGAAAAATCTTCAATAACTGCCCCATCACCAAATGGGTTAGCTCTAGGAGTAGTCTTGCCTGTCGGAGTTACTACGAAATTATTATTGATATCGCTTGTATCATAACCGCCTATAGGTCTTGCAAACTTAATATCTACAATATCACCGGCATCAACCATTGAATTGTTGTTGTTATCAGTCCACCAGGCTCTTGTGGGAGCCATAAGGGGTCTAACATCTCTTGAAATAATGTTTGTTTCAAGACTTCCGTCATCAGCAGCACTGAATACCATTGCTGCAGCATGGGAATAATAGTAAATTCTGCCCCAGGGGTCAGTCATAGGCTTCATTAAGTAACCGCCAACAAGCCTTTGCTGAAATGTGCCTAAGGCCTTTTTATATTCATCGCCAGTTTTACCGAATCCAGGATTGAAAAACTCACTGTTATCGGTTTCATATCTCATAATGGCATTTCTAAGTTCATTCAAATCTGATTTAGCGGTGGAGATACGTGCATCATCAAGGTAGTTCTGAACATATGGAACGGCTGCACCAGCTAATATCGCAAGTATAGTTATGACCACCAGCAATTCTATAAGAGTAAAACCTTGTTTATGCATATAACACCCCTTTTTATACTATTTATGTTTTAAATCTTTATAATATTTTGCAAAAGAAATGCCATTTTTACTATTAACGCCTAGTAAATTTTTGTAATTATAACATAGAATAAAAAAATGTTAAAAAAATAATTATAGGGTAGTAAAAGCAAATACAAAGTTTTTGTTATTGATACCAAATTTTCAATTATGATTACTATCAAAATATCCCCTTTTTCAAAGGCAGTGTTACTAAACTATTGCTGAAGAATAAAATCTTTATACAAAAACAAATCTAAAGTAATTTTAAGCATTTCAAGAGATTTGGTAAATCTCTTTGTTTTTCTATTAAACCTAGCAAGATTATCTCTGATGGAA
>JAFPZP010000040.1 GCA_017417215.1 Candidatus Rifleibacteriota bacterium
AATTACGCAAAGCTTCGCTTTGCTCCCCCTTTCGTCTGCCTTCGGCAGCCACTTCCCCCAATAGCTACGCTTTGGGGGCAGATCTTCTTATGGGTTCAAAGTCGGTGGGAAGACTGATGTATTGTAGTCGTTCCAAACGGTGGAGCCGCCTTCATAAGTTTTAGTGTCAGACCATACTTTTACTTTAAAGTCGTTGTAATTATTGACACCGCTATAGCTGTTAGATCCACTGATGTCATATCCATTTTCACCAATTGGGTCGACAGTACCGTTATAGAAGCAGTCTTTGATTGTGGTGTTATTCCTATAACCAACTAGATAACCAAGCTTTCCTTCACCGTTAGGATTTATCTTTGAAATGCTGTGAGTATCGTCTTCTTCAAACACATAGCAAGAAGTCATGTTACCACTCAAATACCCGCAGATGCCACCTACATAATTGGTAGAATGTTGAGTATTATTACCACAAGCTTTTACATTGGAATTCAAAAGGTAACAGGAAGTAATATCATTATATGCCTCACCAATGATTCCACCGATTTTTCCACCTTGATTATCAGAAGATTCGCTAATTTCTGAATTTTTGACATAACTTTTAGAAATACGATTTTTCCCTTCACCAATAATTCCACCTATATAGGTATTATATCCTTCACCTGTTATCGTTGAACCAACAACGTAGCTGTTAGTTATAATAAAATTTCCTAGAGAACAGATCCCACCTACATGACACGTATCGTCTGTTGATGATTTTGCTGAAACTTGTGTATTATTAATATGACAAGAAGTTATATAAATAGTACTTGCATTTCCACCAGTACTACCACCTATTCCGCCAGCATAACAACGCATTCCATTTCCATCAGCTGTTATTGTTGAACCATCAACATAGCAGTCAGTTATGTTATATTTAAAACAACCTATTCCTGCCGCAATACATTCTTTAGTTGTTCCTATAACTCGAGTATTGTTTTCAATACGACATTTTTCTATGCTTTGTTCACCAGTACCACTACCACCGATACCACCAATTTTACAATCAACTCCATCGCCAGTGACTAGTGAACTATTGGCATAGCAGTCAGAAATGTTATAACCGTAACCACCTATTCCGCCAACAGAAGCTCTAGAGCCAGTTCCAATAATCTGAGTATTATTAGCTATATAGCAATTTTGTATGCTATTTCCGTTGCCTTTGCCAGCAATACCACCGATGTTATAATATGGATGAACATAATCAAGGTCTTCTCCGCAAACTTTGCTATTCTGAATATTGCAGGAAAGAATTTGAGTATCTGTAGAAATAGCTACAATACCACCCAAGTTACCAAACGTTCCTGAAGCAGTTATAGTAGAACCAGTAATATAACAAGACTCTATTTTGGAATTTTCCATCTCAGAGCAAATACCGCCAGTATTACATTCTCCATTAGCATTTGAACAGTTAATGGTAGTATTTTCTATAGAACAATTGGTCAAGAAATTAGTGTTATTATTATAATAATTACATATTCCACCAACCATCAGTTTTCCTAAATTTGTAGAACAATCTATTTTACTGTTTTTCACATGGCTGTTATTTATGATTCCATTGTTGCTACCAGCAATTCCTCCTATATCCGCTTCAAAGTTTGAATATGTATTCTGATCAGAAAATGTATGAGAAGTAGTTATAAAAACATTTTCCACATCGCATTTGCTGATGGTGGAGGAGCTATCGTTATAACTGCTGATTGCCCCAATACTATCAAATCTTGTATCTGATAAAGATTTAATATTACAGTTTTTAACCTGGCAAGAATCTATAATGCCACCATGTTCATTATAAATACAAATTCCACTAATTGAACAACTGTCACCCCCACTAGTTACATTACATTTTTCAAAAACGCAATTTTTTATACTGCCATCATTAGCCCAACAAATTCCACCAACTCTCTGTCCGATAATTTCTGAATTAGTATCAGAACCACCTGTTGCGGAACTGTCAGTTACAACACAATTTTCAATAATGCAATTTGCATCAAAAAGTCCGTAAGAAATTACTCCAATATCATCACAATTTATAGAAACTCCGTCTATAGTTACATTTGATATCTTTCCACCATTAGCTAACAAATGGAATAATCCTGCATCTCCAACTCTAGAATCAATTGTCAATTTTTCAATCTTCTTTTGATTACCGTCATAACTGCCAGTAAATGGATGATCCATACTTCCTATGGCTACCCAGTTGCGATTTGCAAGGTTAATATCTTCTGTCTGAATAAAATGACAGCTTAAATATTCTCTAATCAAATCTAGCTGTTCGTCATTTTCGACTTGATAGGGAACTTGCGTTGTGCCCTTTCCCTTATAATAGAAAGTCTTAAAGTTGAATGGATTGCAGGTAAGAGCCACACCGTCAATATCGCCTAAGGAAATAGTGAAAGTAGTGCTGGCAGTCAAATCTTTACTGAAAGCCAAAGCTATATTGCCATCATTATTCCAATCAGCTGAAATATCGCTTACAGATTTGTTTTCAGAATCTTTAACGGAAAGAGCCGAGAGAATGTTAGTTTTTTCGGTATCGGTCATCTGAGCTCCAGCAGCCAGACTGGGCGTAATAGTGAAAGAAGGTTTTGTGTAATAAAGTTTATTAGCATCGTCTATTATTACACCATCATCTTGAGCTATTGTCAGAGTAAGGTTGAGGTTGAAGTTGGCTGTAAATTCTTTATTTCCAGTAGTGCCTTTTTCTATTTTAACAGTTTTTGTAGGCGTTGTCTGACCTTCGTAAGTCCAGCCCAGAAATTCGTAGCCAGTTCTTGTCGGGTTAATAAGTGTTATAGTAGCAGAAGTAATATCATAAGTAGTCGGATTATCTTCTTCGAAAGTGCAGTATTCAATGTTGTTATAAGTTATTTCATAAATGTCGGGGCTCCAGTTGGCGGTGTAGCTTCGGTCACCAGTTGAGCCTTTAGCTATTTTTACTTCAGTCTGAGGTGTATTGCCGTTTGAACCTGTCCAACCAAGGAATGTACAACTTTTTCGTTCTGGGTTATTCAAAGTGAAACTTTCTGTTTCCACAGTATAAGTAGTTGGGTTGTCTGTAGTTACTTGTCCGCCATCTAGGTCATAAACAATAGTATAAGTTACTAAAGGTTCAGGTTCAGGTTCAGGTTCAGGTACAGGTTCGGGCTCATCTTGCTCT